>JAUHWV010000056.1 GCA_030427335.1 Gammaproteobacteria bacterium
GTACGCGCCCGAGCTTAAAAAAGCGAGTATGCCGATTGGCAACCCGAACGATACGGGCTCTGGTATTCAAATGGGTATGAGCGTGGGTGGTGCGGTTATCAACATGCACGAAGGCTTTGTGAGTTTACCTTACTATCCGCCAGCCACACTCACCTACGGTATTTTGGTCAATGCACAAGGTCAGCGATTCATCAACGAAGATGCGTATCACGGTAGAGTCGGCTCAGCGTGTTTACGGCAAGTGGGCGGCTCCGTCTTTTTCGTCATGAATATTGATGATTACGAAGGTTATGAGACACAGTCTTACCTCGGTTCACCCATCGGTGGGACTGGAGAAACGGTAGAAGAGCTTGCCGCTGAATTGGGATTGCCCGAGGGGCAGCTCGAACGGTGCATCGAAACGTATAATCGTTTTGCTGCGGAGGGGCACGACCCTCTGTTTCATAAAGATGCCGCATGGCTGAAGCCACTCACCCCGCCGCTGGTGGCCTTGGATTGTACGCCGGGCAACGGCACATTTTACCCCTACTTCACGCTAGGCGGCTTGGATACGACCGTCGATGGCGAAGTAAAAACACCGGGAGGGGAAACTATTGCTGGTCTCTATGCTGCGGGACGAACGGCTTGCGGCGTGCCACGCCGGGGTGACGGTTATGCCTCAGGCACCTCGGTAGGCGATGCCTCATTCAGTGGCCGCGTTGCAGGCCTTCACATTGCACGATCATAAAGGAATGTTTATGTCTGATTCCGACATTTTGGCAAGACTGGATCGTCTTGAATCGCTAGATGAAATTCGACAGCTGGCCGCTAAATACTCGCTCTCACTCGATATGCGCGACTTGGATGCGATGGTCAATTTATTCCCAGAAAATGTCCGCGTAGGTAAAGACACCTCTGGCCGTGCGCATTTTAAAAAGTGGATGGATCAAACCTTGCGAGAGCAGTTTACGGGCACATCGCACCATATTGGCAATCACATAATCGAATTCGAAGACCCCGATCACGCGGTGGGCGTTGTGTACTCTAAAAATGAGCATGAGACGCCAACGGCCGACGGTGACATTGAATGGGTGATCATGCAGATGATTTATTGGGACCACTACGAGCGAATTGATGGACGCTGGTACTTTGCGCGGCGTTTACCATGCTACTGGTATGCGACCGATCTTAACAAACCTCCGGTGGGTGATCAGAAAATGCGCTGGCCAGATCGAGACCACTACGACGGCGCGTATCATGACTTGTTCCCAACCTGGAAAGCCTTTTGGGATGCCGAACCTTCGGACGAGCTTCCCGCCGTAGCCGCCCCCGCGCCCTATGAGCAATTCTTAAAAACCATGCGTGGCCAGCAAGGCAACCCAAAAATTCGTACCCGCTAAGGAATATTATGAGCGACCTTAACAACCTCTTTTCCCCGATAACGCTTGGCTCGCTCGAGCTGTCTAATCGTATCGTGATGGCGCCAATGACGCGCAGTCGCGCAACCGATGATGATCTGGTTACGGACCTCCATGTTGAATACTATCGCCAGCGCGCCTCGGCGGGTTTGATTATCAGCGAGGGCGTTCATCCGTCTGCCGATGGCAAAGGTTATAACCGGACCCCGGGATTGTTCTTACCAGAGCACGCCGAGGCTTGGAAGAAAGTGACTGACGCCGTGGCGGCCGAGGGCGGACAAATGGTGGCTCAGCTCATGCACTGTGGGCGTGTTGGACACCCTGACAATAAGGCCGCGGGCACACGATTCTTAGCTCCGTCTGCAATACAGGCAAAGGCTGAGATCTTTACCGAGAAAGGTATGCAAGCCATGCCGATGCCAGAGGCTATGACGATCGAAGAGATTAAAGAGGTTCAAGCCCAGTACGTTTATTCCGCGCAGCTCGCCATGGAAGCGGGCTTTGCCGGCGTCGAGTTGCACTGCACCTCAGGCTATTTGCCGGCACAATTTCTCTCGACTGGTACCAATCAACGCGCCGATGAATACGGCGGTAATTTGGCTAACAGATTAAGATTTGTGTTGGAGACAGTGGAAGCGCTTTGCTCAGCTGTAGGCAGCGACCGCGTGGCGGTTCGCATTTGCCCAGCGAACCCTTTCAACGATCTTCACGATGACGACCCGAGGGAAACTTTTTCGAACTTGATGCAAGGTCTCAATCAATACAACTTGGCTTATTTGCATGTTATTCGTATGAACGCAACGGGCCTAGATTCACTGGCTTTGGCGCGAGAACACTTCACGGGCCACGTCATCGGCAATGACAGCTATAGTGCTGCAGAAGCTGATGCGGCTATTGGTGATGGTCTCGTAGACGTGGTCTCTTTTGGCCGCCCTTTCATTGCTAACCCCGACCTGCCAGCGCGTTTTAAAGCGGGTGCGGAGCTGGCGCGCATTGATATGAAAACGCTGTATGGCGGCGGTGCAGAAGGTTATAACGACTATCCGGCGCTGAGTTAAACAAGAGACAAATAATGACGTCGCGCTGATCGCCCGACTCAATCAACAAGGAGCACAAAGAATGGCTATGCCAGAGAACATTGGAATCATCGATCTCATGATGGCGATTCCAAACAACGACACATCGGATTACTACGATTTCATCAAGCCGCTTTTGATGGATGAGCAGAGCCGACAGATGTTTAAGATGCCCGCACAATACATGTTTAAGGATATCCCGAAAGCGGGCATTCAAGACGACTATATTGCCTACACCATCTCTAAAATGGACGAATTTGGCATTGAAAAAGCCATGATCGGCGTTGATGAGGATCAGTACACTCTGCAAAACAAAGCGGTTTTAGAACACCCCGATCGCTTCATTGCTAGTTACGAATGCAACCCCAACAAGGGCATGGAAGAAGTTCGTAAAATCCGCCGCCTGAAAGAAAAGTATGACTTAAAAGCCGTTACGGCTTTCCCCTCTGGCCTGTGCCCGCAAGTGTCTCTGTCTGACAAAAAGTGGTACCCGATTTTTGTGGCCTGCGTTGATTTGGATATCCCCTTCTGCACTTGCGTTGGTGTGCCTGGGCCACGAATTCCGATGGAGCCCCAAAAGGTCGAGCACTTAGACGAAATATGCTGGTTCTTCCCAGAGCTCAAGGTGGTAATGCGTCACGGCGGCGAGCCATGGACCGATTTGGCGTGGAAATTGATGCTCAAGTACCCCAATCTGTACTACATGACAAGTGCCTTCGCACCCAAGCACTACCCGAAAGATATCATTCACTTCGCCAACACACGTGGCGCGGATAAAGTGATGTATGCCGGTTACTTCCCAATGGGTCTGTCGCTTGAGCGCATCTTTAGCGATATGCCTAACGTACCGTTCCGTGACGAAGTTTGGCCTAAGTTCTTGCGTGAGAATGCACGAACGGTGTTCAAGCTCGACTAGTACGGCGTTGAACTGGGTCAGATTCGTAGAGTCTGACCCATTAGATGTATGATTTTTTGAGCCGAACCAGCGAACCATACCCACACGCCACGGTCGGCTTCCTTCCCGCTTGGCGGCGGCTGCGAAACTCGCTCGCGGCTTCGCCTCTCGCTCAGACAGTCTCGCCGAAAGCCCCGCCAACCGCGTTCAGTCAAAGCGCCTCTTGATTGTGGCTTAGCGGGTATCGCTCGCGGGTTCTGATAGCTCGCAGTCAGCTACTACGCGGGTCAGGTTGAAAAAACCCTGCCCCATTTGTCTGAGATCTCTGAATCCGCCTCGCTTCGCAGCTTATTTACGCGGAACGCTTCAAGGCCATCCGTGGCACGCTCGCGCACACGACGTCGTGTCGTGTGCGCGCCCGCTTAAAATAGGCTGCCTCCACTCGGCTTGCTTGGCGACTTCGCCATTGGTTGGCCGTTTCAGTTGTCCTTGAGAGCACGTTAGCGCACTTCGGCGGCACAAACTCGCTAGCGATAGAGCGCCCGTATGATTAGGGGTAGAAAATGCTGATCGTATCAACGAGGCAAGCTGGCCTATCGGCACCTTCAACCGTGATGGCGATTCGCACGACAACCTTGATGCCACCCTTGGCCTCTTCGGCTGAAACAATCTCGCCTGTTGCACGAATGGTGCTATTCACTGGAACCGTTGAGGGGAAGCGAATGGTTTCCGCACCGTAGTTCACACCCATCGATACGTTATTAACTTGAAGTAACTGAGGTAAAAACCAGTTTGCGAGAGAGAGTGTTAAGTAACCGTGCGCAATCGTTGTTCCGAAAGGGCCGTCTTTGGCTCTTTCGGGATCGACGTGAATCCACTGATGATCGCCGGTCGCGTCAGCGAACTGGTCGATACGATCTTGCTCAATAACGAGTGGCTCACTGGGTCCAAGCTTAGTGCCAACGAGATCAAGTAAGTCCTTTGGCCCATCAACAATACAGGTTGTCATAGTTTAGTCTCCTATTTACGGGTCAGAACTCTAGCATGAACCAAGAGACGGCTTCTTTTCCATTTCTAGTCCATTCGACTTAAGCTAAAACCACCGATTTACCGATAGAATGAGCCATCACTGAAAAGGGGGTACCCATGAGATTACAAAATAAAACGGCATTAATTACGGGTGGATCACGCGGCGTGGGTCGCGCAGCAGCCGAGCGCTTTATCGCAGAGGGTGCAACGGTTTATATTTCGGATATCCACGCCGAGCGCGGTGAGGCTACCGCTGCAGAGATCGGTGCCAAATTCATACACCAGAACGTCGCCGACGAGGCGGATTGGCAAAAAGTCGTGGCTAGTTTGCAGGCAGATGGGGCCGACTTGCACGTCTTGGTTAACAACGCCGCGATTCTTCAGTTCGGTAACATCGACCAAGAATCCTTAGAAGGCTGGCGCAAGCTGATGGCGGTGAACAGCGACGGTATTTTCCTAGCCATCAAATACATGTTGCCGCTCATCGAAGCCGCCGGTGGCGGCTCTATTGTCAATATGAGCTCGTCTTCTGCGCTGATGGGCGTGCCCGATTTTTGCGCCTACACTGCATCGAAAGCGGCGGTTCGTGGTTTGACTATGAGCACGGCCGTATTGTGTAAACAGCGCGCTAACAAAGTTCGCTGCAACTCAATCCACCCCGACGGTATCAATACCGATATGGTCCGGGAAATAGCCGGCCAAAACGAGGCGGCAGGCCCTGATTCTTACAAGGATTCAATGCCATTCTTCTGTCAGCCTGAAGATATCGCAAACGTAATTTTATTCTTGGCATCTGATGAATCCAAGCACGTTAATGGTATCGCGCTCAGCGTAGATAATACCTCTACTATTCACCCTCCTTACCTGTGAGCACCATGAGCGACTTTTCTAATAAAACGGTTATCGTCACGGGTGGCGCAGGCTACATTGGGCGCGCCATTTGCGAATCGTTTTTGGCCGCCGGGGCAAATGTAGTTGCCTGCGGTCGGCGACCGCCAGAGGTGCCGATCGCGAGCGCTAGCAGAGAAGCTCTGTTCGTGGCGGCTGATATTCGCGAAGTCGACCAGTCCCAGGCAGTGGTTGATGCCGCAGTGAAGGCCTATGGTGGCGTGGATGTATTGGTGAATAATGCGGGTGGTGGTCCCGAGGTGGATTTCGCCACAGCAAGCCCCCGGCTGACCGAAAAGTTGCTCGCGCTCAATTTGACTGCACCGCTCACGCTATCTCAGCAGGTGCATCCGGTCATGGTCGAACGCACGGGTTGCAGCATCATTAATATTGCAAGCGTGAGTGGTGTGCGTCCTTCACCATACACAACGGCTTACGGTGCTGCGAAAGCGGGCTTATTGAGTGCTACTCGGTCGCTCGCAATGGAATGGGGCCCGCAGATCCGTATCAACGCCATTGTAGTGGGCCTAGTTCGAACCGAGGCAGCGGTCGATCACTACGGTGGTCAAGAGGGCTTCGATCGCGTTGCCAATATGTTGCCTCTGAAACGCATGGCCGAGCCCCAAGACATAGCCAAAGCGGCTTTATTCTTGGCCTCAGAGCAGGCGGCTTACATTTCAGGCGCCTCGCTCGAGGTTGATGGCGGCGGTGAAGTGCCCGTCTTTTTACACCTCGCTAAAGAGGGGGCTCATACCAAATAGGCGAGGTCCATGCGCGCTCTTGAATGGTTGGGCTGTAGAAAGAAGACTCCTCAGTGCGGGTACAACATTTCCCGTACACATCACCCGAAGCGCCGTCTTGCTCGATTGCTAATTGCGTTGCGGCTTCTGCCTGCGTTTCACAGCCGTCGGAGAAGGGATTTACGCCTGCACTCATACACTGCAGCGTACTCCAGCGGCATGAAGGGTTTTCAACAACACGTGCGTAATAGAATGCATCCTGACTGGCTTCAAAATCAGGGTCTTCCCACACCGTGCACAGCTCTGAGTAGCCACTACCCGTCGCTGCACAGTTGTTAGGGTCAACGCCAGCGCCGTTATTGGGATTGCCGGCGACTTCGAATACACGCTCGTGCGTTTGGCCTTCTTCATCGACCCAGCCTTTGATGATCTGTATTCGCTGTAGGTCGTAGCCAGGATGTAGGTTGGTGCCTGCGTCCTTCTGCGCGTAGACCAGAAATTGTGGCGCTGTCTCTAAGGCGTTCGGTGAGAGAATGCCGCCCATTGGTACCCCATTTGCGTACCCGATTTCGGCACGATTGGGTGACTCGCAGGCCGCGCGATCGTAGTTGCCACCGAAAAAGCGAACGATAGGGCGCGTGCCCGAAGTGGCGTAGGTCTCTCGTTGGCGCATGGCTTCAAATAGAGCATCGCGAGAATTTTCCTTAGCCCATACGACAGCGTGCCCGCCGGGATTGGAGATGAAGTGGTCTTGCACGTTGCGATACTCCGAGTCGCGGCGGCCTAGGTGGCCCATGTAACCTTTTTCCTGCGCGCCACCCGCTGTTGCGCTGTGGGTATCGGTGCTGCCAATAAAGCCCATTTGAAAAGGGTTTTCGCCTAAGTCAGATCTGAATGCAAGGCCGTCTTTAAGCACATTGCGCACCATGTTGCGACGTGCAAAACTATCGACATCGACCATGCTGCCTCGGTCCGATCGCATTTCTCCATCGACCGTCCCGAGCATATGCAGGTTGTCAGCGGGCACTTGCTCAAAATCGCAGAGCTCATCGGTGGTGTCCACACCTCTGCCCGCGAGTCTATCGTAACGACACTCCGAAGCACCTTTGTGTTGCACCAGTTCAACCAGAGGTTCAATGGCGCGTCGCAAGGTGAGTTCTTCGTCGGTCAGTGGATCTCTGAACATCATGCCACCTGCGAGATTGGGGTTATGCGGGATCGCAAGAACGTCGCAGCCTTCATTACCCTCAATACACTGTTCTTTCAGCTGTTGCCAGAGTGATACGACCGATCGGTTGGTTTCGTAGATGCTAACGGGCTTTTCGGTGACGTGCTCGTTCCTGAAAATTACGTTGCGGTGCAGGTTATTTTGATTCGAGGCATCGGTGTATTCGTAAGCGACAAAGGTGGTGAACTCACAATTTTCGCTTCGGTCGTAATGACGATCAGCGGCCACTTGAATTTCTTTCCAGACGTCAATCTGGCGTTGATCGCAATCCTCGAATAGACAGACGCTGCTGGGTGAGGGTTCGTCACCACTTTGACCGCCAAGGCTTGTCCACCAGCTCGCAGATAGAAGTTGGATCCACAGATTGTCAGAGCGGGACATATTACACATTGGCCAGAGTTTACCCAGAAGCGTATCGGGGTTCTGGCAGGCGGATACCTGGCCTAAAAACTCGCCGTGATCGGTTAGTGCGGCGAAATCCAGAGGCCGATCGATCTGAGCGATAACCCGCTGTTCGCCGTCTGCGCCGGGGAGTGTAATGGCTTTGCCTTTGGCGTAATCATAGACTTCATCGGGCCCATTTCGTTGACTCGATAAATAAGAATCGAAAGACAATCGGCTGTGTATGTGCAGATCACCAAAAAAGGGCCGCTTGGTTTCGGTCTGGTTTAGGCAGGGTGCTCGCTCCTCGGTGTAATCACTGGCGAATGCGCCGCCAGAGAGGGTTGTGAGACTGCTGGCTAAAACCAAGGGTATCAGTGAACAAATACGGGTCTTCAACATATCGTTTGACTCTTATTATGAGCTTTGATGTAGGACGGGATTAATTGGTGATGACATGGTTTGTATTCTTGGTTGAGAGTGGCTCAATTTTGGGAGGGCGTGTTCCCCCTCCCAAGAGTCTTAAAAGCCTTCCGGGCGCAGCATGGCATCGTGACCGCCATCGCAAAATAAGACCGAACCCGAAATGAAGCTCGCTTTATCGCTCAATAAAAACTCGGCGAGGTTGGCAATATCCTCGGGCTGCCCGGCGCGCTGCATTGGAATAGATGCGAGGAATTGCTTGATTTTGTCTGCGTACTCGGGGCTCTCAGCAACCGCTTTCGTCATGGGCGTTTCGATGTAGCCGGGTGCAATGGCATTAACAGCGATGCCTTTTCGTGCCCAGCTAGGGGCGATACGGCGCACCCATTTGGCGACGGCTTGCTTGCTCCCGGAATAGCACTCATGCCCTTCTGTTTGCGCGGCCAGCTCGCGTGCTTGTGCTTCATCTGTGTTGAGCAGACGATCGACGATCTCCGGCGTCTGGCACATGGGTGCTGAGTTCGACGAGATGGCAACAACGCGCGCGTTCGGGGTCAAATGATTTTCGAGACCCTCAACCAGTTCGACCGTTCCGTAATAGTTAATGCTCACTATCGCAGCGGTGTCGGGGAAGTGGGATGCCACGCCCGCGCACATAATTAACCCATCAAACGGACCAGCCGCTTGCAGCGCGGCGAGCGCCTCGGCTCTTGATTCGGGCTTGCCGAGATCCGCTTCAATATCGGCGTTTTTGATGTCGACAACGGTGACTTTATTTCCCTGGTCAAGGAGCCGCTGTTTGATTGCAGCACCGATGCCGGTTGCGCCACCTGTCATTGCGTAATGTTTCATGAAATATCCTCTGTCGGTGTTATTGGGGCTTTATTTTGTGAATTAGGAATTCATTGCCAGTGTGCTTTCGATGGCGCTGCCGGGCAGTGCTGCCATGCCGCCGTCTATGTCGATAATTTTACCCGTGATGAATCCACTCGCTGGCGACGCCAGATAAAGTGCACCTAATGCGATATCAATCGGATCGCCCATGCGACCCATGGGGATCCAACGGGTGGTAGCTTTTAGCATGGCTTCATTTTGCTTGATAAACGAAGTGCTGGGGGTGTCGACCGCGCCGGGTGCGATACCGTTCACACGAATGTTTGGTGCTAGTTCGTAAGCCATGACGCGTGTGAGCTGATTCACACCGGCTTTGGCTGCAGCGTAAGAGGCGAAGTTTCGGTCCACCATCCATGCCAGTGCCGAGCTGACGTTCACCACGGTCGCGCTCTCAGCGGCCTGTAAAAGAGGCAAACAAAGCTGCGTTAGCGCGTATACCGAGGTCAGGTTGATCCCTACGGTGTGTTCGAAGCGCGCCTTGGTGACTTGGGTCATAGGGCCATAGCCTTTACCCGGTGCGCCGGCATTATTGATCAATATATCGAGCTTCCCGTACGCAGCCGTTACCTGATCAACAACGTTTTGGAGCTGTTCATCCTTCGTGACGTCACACGAAATAGCAAGTGCTTCAACACCAAATTCACGGGCTTGAGCTGCCACACGATCGAGGTCGTCTTGGCTGCGAGCAACGCAGATCACGTTGGCGCCCATTTCGGCAAATGCCAGTGTGATGCGCTCTCCGATGCCTTTGCCGGCACCCGTAATCAAGGCGATCTTTCCATCCAGTCTAAATGCGTCTAACAACATAATTAAGTTACTCACTCTCTTTTGGGGCCAGGGCCTCGGCTAAAAATTCGGCGGTTTCTTGCAGCGCTGAGTGGAGTGGGCGGGTTGTGCCCGATAACCAATTCAGCAAACCATATAGGTAACCACCCACTAAAATTTGCACCTGCAACTCGGTTGAAAATCCGGTGCCGATATCACCTTGATCTCGGCCTGCCTCGACCAGCATTGACATAGCGCCGTTGAGGCGTGCCATCCTGGAAGTATCGACATTGGGGTCACCTAAGTCACTCATACCTTCAACGAGGAGTAAGCGTGTCAGCTTAGGATGCCGCTCGATGTGCTCAGCCGATTGTTTCATAAGTACCGAAAGTCGCTCGCGTGTTGATTGACCATCCTGCACAGCATGGCCGATGTATCGAACGAATTCTTCGTCCATTCGCGTCATGAGCTCAGAGAGAACCTGTTGTTTACTGGCGAAGTAGTTAAAGAAGGTGGGTTTGGAGATGTGGGACTGTACTGCAATGGCTTCTACGGTTGTCGAATCGAACCCATCTTCAACAAACAAACGGCTTGCCACATCGCAAATGCGTCGGCGAGTGTCGCGCTTCTTGCGTTCGCGCAAGGGCAAAGTGGCAGCTTGGCTCATGTTCTAGATCGTCTCTTTGTACTAAGTGGTGTAAGTTGCACTTTTCGGCAAAAAATATACTATAGTAAAAAATTATACCAAAGTTAAAAAATATCGCGAATAAGGGATTGGCTGTATGGCGCTACTAGAAAACAAAATTGGTCTTGTCACGGGCGCGGGCGGCGGTATCGGTCGCGCCATCGCTCAGGCGTTTGCGCGCGAAGGCGCGAAAGTGTTGGTTGCAGATTTTAACGCGGAGACGGGCCAGGAAACGGTGGATTTGATTAAAGCCGCGGGCGGTGAAGCCGTGCTGGCCGTTGCGGATGTAAGCGATGAAGAAGCGGTAAAAGGTATGGTGAATGCCGCGGTAGAGGCCTTTGGTGGTCTTGATATTGCCTGCAACAGTGCAGCCTTGAGCCGAGGTGCGGGCCCGATTCATCAATTTGAGCGCAAGGTATTCGATGATACTTTGACGATGTGCCTTACTAACACTTGGCTGTGTATGAAGTACGAGCTTGAAGTGATGCTCGCGGCAGGTAAAGGCAGCATTGTTAACATCTCTTCGAACTCATCTTTGAAAGGTCAGCCCTTCAATACCGCTTACGCGGCAGCGAAAAGTGGCGTGAATATTCTTACCAAGAGTTCAGCCGCCGAATACGGGGCACAGGGTATTCGCATTAACGCGGTATCACCCGGCGTCATTCGCACCCCTGGGGTGGAGCGCTATTTCGAAGAGCAGCCCAAGATTGCTGAGGGCCTCAAAAAGTCAGCGGTGATGGGGCGTATTGGTGAGCCCGAAGAAATCGCAGAAGCGGTCGTATTCTTGTGTTCGGATCGCGCATCCTTCATCACAGGACAACTACTTTCAGTCGACGGCGGCGGTGCCGTTCGCTAATTATCAGGAGGGAGCTATGACAGTTACCAACGAAAAACGCAATGTAAGTATTCCGTTACCCATGCCCTACGGTTGGTTCCACGTGGCCTATTCGAAGGATATCGGCCCGGGTGAATCTAAGCCGGTTTTTTACTTCAATGAAGACCTCGTTATCTTTCGTACCGAGTCAGGTGAAGCCAAAGCCGTTGATGCTTATTGCCCTCACATGGGTGCGCACCTAGGTTACGGTATCCGTGAGCAGATGGGTAAAGGTGCAAAAGTCGTGGGCGACAGCATCGTGTGCCCTTTCCACGGCTGGCAGTTCAACGGCGAAGGTCAGTGCACGCACATTCCCTACGCAACCAATATGCCGCCTAAAGTGGAGCGTGGTGAAGCCGTGTTGAAAGCCTGGCCCACTCGCGAGATGAACGGTTCCATCATTGTGTGGTACCACCCACATGGTGTAGAGCCCATGTTCGAGCCCGAAGCGATTCCTGAGCTGGCCGAGAACCCCGATGATTGGGCGGAGCCGATCATTCATGAGTGGCAGATTGGCACGCACATGCAGGAAATGGGTGAAAATGCGGTGGACCCCGCGCACTTTATGTTTGTGCACGGTACCAACGATATTCCCGATGCCGAAGTAATGGAGTTTGATGGTCACACCCGACGCGGGTTTTTGAAAACGCGCCAGCCTACACCCAAAGGTGAAATCGAAGGTAGCATTGAAAATGCCAACGTGGGCCCGGGTCTGAGCGTGGTACGTTTCAAAGGTTTGGTTGAGACGATCTTGGTTGCGACCGTAAGCCCTGTAACCAATGAAATTACCCGTGCACACTACGCTTTTTATCAAAAGAAAGAGGATGTGGACGGACCCAAGGGCAAAATGGGTCGAGCTTTGATTGCCAATATTCATCAGCAGATGGAAGAGGATCGCGTCATTTGGGATCGCAAGAAGTACTTCGAACGTCCACTCTTGTGTGACGGGGATGGCCCCTTCGCTAAGTTCCGCCGCTGGTATGGTCAATTTTTGATCGACTAATCGGTGTGTTCAGAATAAAAATGCCGGGCAAAGCCCGGCATTTTTGTATCTGCAGAAAGTCGCTTGGCAGCGCGATCGTTGAATGAATCAATTTAGCCCATGTAGGCTTGCCCGCCATCAACAGCAATGCTCTGGCCGCTAACATAACGACTTTGTTCTGAACAGAGCATCGCGACGAACTCGCCGATATCTTCTTCGCACTCACCAATACGCTGCATTGGTATGGTTTTTACAAAGGCTGCGGCCTCTTCCGGACGGTTTTCTGTCCACCAGGCCAGAGCGGGTGATTTGGCATGTGGCAGTATGCAGTTTGATCGAATATTATCGGCACCCCATTCGCTGGCTGCCGTTCGTGTCAGAGCCCGGATGGCTTCTTTTTCAGCAGCGTATAGCCCATAGTTACTCATATCCCAGCGTTTGGCTGCCGAGCTTGCCATATTAACGATGGACCCGCCTTGCTTTTTAAGGTGCGGGTAAGCGGCCTGCATTAGCAGAAGGGTCGCCGTTGGACCGGTAACCATCGCTTTATTGATATCTTCGAGCGTCAGGCCCAACAGTGGCTTGATCGTTGCACTTACGGCATTGTTTACAAGAATATCTAAACGACCAAAATGCGATGCGGCTTGCTCAATGACGCCGGGTAATGCATCCAGATTACTTATGTCACACTCTATTGCCAGAGCCTCTTCATTAAAGCGGTCTTTAATTTTCGCCACGGTGTCTTCACATTTTGATAGCGTTCGACCCACGGCTACGACTTTGACTCCACGCTTCGCCAGCGAAAATGCGATGCCTTGACCAATGCCTTGTCCTGCTCCGGTGATTAAGGCAACTTTGCCTGTTAGTCCGTCGCTCATACGTGCTCCTTATCGTATTTTGTATTCACTCATGTGAATCACGTTAATGGTGTCCTGTTGAATAAAACGTTCGCAGCTTGCCATCATGCGGGCCACGTTTGCTTGCAGCTTTTTTGTGTTGCCAAGCGCGTCGAAGAACA
>JAUHWV010000278.1 GCA_030427335.1 Gammaproteobacteria bacterium
TTCTTTGTATCCGTCAAAATTTACTTCCCATTATAATTCAGGCCGCCATTATGCACTGTAACAGCACGTTAGCAACCAACACGTGGTAGACTGCGAGTTTATCAGAATTCCGCTCCTTTGTTTGAACGAATACGAGGTTGATCATGAGAAGCAAACCGTTTTTCAAAGCTGGCTTAATTGCTCTACTCTTTAACAGTCTTAGCGCCTTCGCCCAAGTTGACCTCTCAGGTGGTATGGAAAGCAACCCTTTAACACTGAGCGAGCTGTCGACTCTCGATCAGCAGTACATGCGCTCGCAGCGTAACCTGATCGAAGATCTCGCAAGACGCCAGCTGGGGGCGACTTTCAGCGGAGAACCATCTCGAGACATAGCCTTACTCCAGCGCTTGCTGGACGAGCGTGTCGTGGAACCACACCAGCGCCAGGAGCTGCAAGCCATGGGCATCATCTTGGGCGATCTGCTTGCTGCGCAGCTTGATATGCAATGGGTAATATACGAGGACAGCTTAGGGCGTAGCCGAGCCCTTCAACTCAACGATACGGACAATTTCTTGTTTCCAGTAACGATGATCTCTCGCAGACGCGAAGTGGGAAACAATACCCCTGTGCAGGCCATTTATGATAAAGCGTTAGCGACGATAGAGCCTCTAATTCCGCCGCGACCCTTCGATTAAAATTAGAGGGCCGTTTGATCGCGGGACTGCCAGCGTACATAGAGCATGCCCGCGATAAATACAGACACTACGCACACCATACCAGTCCAAGCTAACAGTGACTGCGGCATTGCGAATAAGTTTTCAACACCCCCAATAAAATACATCAGGCTCACGAAACAGAGCCAGATAATGCTCCTTGGCACGCGTCGCACTAAACCGGGTAAGAAAATAAGCAGTGGCAACAAACGTCCCACCCACAGAATCCAGGGCTCTCCCCGCACGACGATATAAACGACTTGGATTATTAATAAGCCAATAAACCCGACTTCCAAGAGTACGAACGCCGCCCGAGCACGGCGACTGAGGTCATCCCATTTTGTCATATCCAGCTTTCCTTCTAAGCCAGTTAAGCGGCTAGCTTCTGTGCAATCGAAGCCACGCGCTTACCAAGCGCCTGAGCCAAAGCGATTTCTTCCTTACTCAACATCCCACCGGTATCACTAGCCAGGTTGGAAGCGCCGTAGGGTGTTCCGCCAGTCTGAGTGGTCGTCAATTCAGAATTCGAATAGGGTATCCCCACCGGAATCATGCCGAGATGCATTAATGGTAGCAGCATCGATAGCAAGGTACTTTCCTGCCCTCCGTGTAGGCTGCTCGACGAGGTAAACACAGCACAGGGCTTGTCAATGAGGGAGCCCGAAGCCCAGAGGGGGCCCAATTGCTCAACGAAGAATTTCAGAGGGGCCGCCATATTCCCAAACCGAGTTGGGGAGCCGAGAATCAGGCCTGCGCAATGTTCAACGTCGTCTAGGTCACAGTAGATAGGCCCCTCAGTCGGTATCTCTGGCAAGGTTTGTTCCGTCTGCGCGGCAACCGGCGGTACGGTTCGGACGCGAGCCTCTATGCCACCCCTGCTCTGAATGCCGCGCGCAATTTCTTCTGCCAAAGCAGCGCAGTTACCGCTTCGAGAGTAGTAAAGCACAAGAATATAATCAGACATTGGGCGACCTAAGGTAGCAAGTCCAAAATGCGTTCAGGCGGACGTCCTACAATCGCTTGCTCCTCCACCACTAAAATCGGCCGTTCGATCAGCTTGGGTTCGCTCAACATGGCAGCCACTAGCTCGTCCTCCGACGCATTCGCAAGACCCTGCTCTTTGTACGCGGCCTCACCTTTCCTGATCAATTCGGAGGCCGTCATATTGAGCTGCTGCAATAGCGTGCGTAGTTCCTCTTCGGACAGAAAGTCGTCCATGTACTTACGAGTTTGGAAATCCTCGCCGCGCTCCTCTAGAATTGCGAGCGCTTGGCGAGATTTGGAACATCTTGGATTGTGATACAGCATCATGGTGTCTGAATTCCTTTTCTGAGCGTATACCCTGCATTATACCCGATTGAGGCAGCTGCAATGCGACAAATCACGACGATCACTTTATTACTCTACCTGTTTCTCGGACTCAGCGCCTGCAGCGACAACAAACCGGCCTCTCTAAACGACTTGAAAGGGCAGTGGGTCGTGGTTAACTACTGGGCTGAATGGTGCAAACCCTGCATCAAAGAAATCCCCGAGCTCAATGCTTTGAATAGCCAGCATGGCGACATCACGGTGGTAGGCGTCAACTTTGACGGCGTGGTAGGTGAGGCTCTCGCCGAGCAGGAAGACAGATTGGGCGTAGGTTTCCAAACATTGAGCTACGACCCAAGCACCGAACTTGGGATAGAGCGTCCCAAGGCACTACCGACCACCGTCATCCTCAAGCCAAGCGGTGAACGCCTTGATGTTCTCATTGGGCCTCAAACCGAGGCGTCATTGCTAGAGCTCATTCGTTCATCCCAAAGGTAAATCGCCTTTCTGAGCTGATTAGCGGGCAAAAAAAAGCCGGCGCTTAGTTCGCCGGCAGGGGAGGATTCTATCCTCCGGGGGATGTGCAAACTCGGCGAACCGAGCCTGAAGGAGCAACATG
>JAUHWV010000279.1 GCA_030427335.1 Gammaproteobacteria bacterium
ATGCTAAGCGCCGCTTTTCAGAACGGCTGGCTGGATCGCGACAAAGTCGTTCTCGAATCTCTGCTCGCCTTCAAGCGTGCAGGCTGTGATGGCATCCTGACCTATTTTGCCCCACTGGCCGCGCGATTACTCAGGGCTTAATGCGCGGTCATCTCAGTAAGATCGGTATATTACTCGTGGGGCTTTTGCCGAGCCCCGTCTGGGCGTGCAGCTGCCTGTGGCAAGGCAGCTTCGCTGACATTGTCACTAACACCACGCATGTGGTGCACGGCTCGATTGAAACCATCAAAGGAAACTCTATAGACCTACGAGTTATCGCCAACCTCAAAGGCGACAGTTACTTTGACACGATTCGCCTTTGGGGCAATACGGGCGATCTGTGTCGCGCCGAAGTGGATCAGTTTGATCTAAACGAAGAATGGATTTTTGCACTCACAAAAATAGACGAAGTGCCCGACGATGGTTTCAACCCAATGACACCCAACCTCAGCTTTGGCCGAGTCGGAGATTACGCTCTTCCAGGCTGTGGTGGCTACTTTCTTAAAGTGCACGATGGGTGGGTATCAGGCCCAATCATAGACACCACGAGGTGGGACTTTGAGCCCGACATCACCCCCATTCTACTTCAGGTTCTAGCGGGTTTTATTGATGGCAGTGTAAGCCGACAAGAATTAAAAGAAGCTACTGAGGTAGACCCAGCGCTGCGCGAACTTATGATTAATACGCGCCTGCACATCAAGCGTTGATACAGCAAGCTGCCTAGTGCGGCGCCTCCATAGACCAGGGGGCCGGGTGTTCTGGAAAGGCGTGCGATAGCATTTCATCCAGCATAGCCAGCGACATCCCCCAAATAATGCGATCCCCAAAATGATAGCAGGGAATATGTCGCGGCATATCTAACAGCTCGGCAGGCATAATCGACCGGTTACTCAAATCCCGAATAAAACTCAATGGGACAGATACGACTTCGGCAACCTCATGATTGGGGCGTACCGTGATCTCTCGATCAACACGCAAGACGTAGGGGCACACAACCAATCCTTTATCCTTGATCGTTTGAGCTCTTCGCGCTCGGATGTCTGACAGGCGCCCTATAACCGGCTCAGTTTCAGCCAAGGTAAATCCAATTTCCTCTTCGGTTTCGCGAACTGCAGCGGCAAAAGAGTGTTGATCCCCCGGGTCAACCATCCCGCCAGGAAACGCCATATGCCCGGACCAAGGGTCGCCCTTTCGCTCGGCTCGGCGTATCATTAGCACCGAAGGTTCTCCGTCTCGCTCATGCAGCATCATCGCGACCGCCGCGCGTTTTGAGACTTTACGCATTGGGTGTTCAGCCCGCTGATAACGCCGCAGAGATTCTTCTATTTTTGCTAACACTGGACTCTCGCTCTCCTGCGTGACCCAACCGCCACAAGGACCATGATATCAAAGCTGTAAGCCCTTCGCCCGTTCTGGCACTGGAAAATGTATCCCTGACCTATCGAGTCAATCCGATTCTTAAAGGCCTCAATTGGACCATCGAGCCGAATCAGAAATGGGCGGTCGTTGGTCGCAATAGCGCAGGCAAATCCAGTCTCGCCAACGTAATCACAGGGAGCGCCAAGCATTTTGTCGGCAAACGCAGACTCAACGAAGACACGCTCAAGAAAGGGATTGCCTACGTTTGCTTTGAACAGCAACGAGCCTTGATCGAGCGCGACAAAAAACTGGATGATTCCGAGTTCAGACCCGATGCCGTTGATCCGGGAACCACCGTAAAAGCGGCCATCGCAGGCGCTGGCGAGCTCGACGAGAGCGCACTAGCGTGGATACGCCGCCTCAAAATTGAACACATCTTGAATCGAGGCATTCGCTTTATTTCGACTGGCGAGGCGCGTAAGACGCTCCTAATTCAAGCGATTCAGAGCAAACCAGGACTCCTAATACTAGACACACCCACCGATGGTTTAGATAAAGAAAGCCAAGCAACCCTGCGCGATGCGATCGAAACGCTCTTGCGCGGCGACAACTCTGTGGTTCTGCTCTACCGAGACATTCAGAACCTGCCCGAAGCGATAACCCATGTCCTGGTGCTGGATGAAGGACGTATAGTGATTCAGGGCGCAAAATCCGATGTGCTCGCAGATCCGGCCGTACAGGCGCTATTTGCGGAACAAAGACTCGACCTCAGCAGCCTGCCACTAAAACCAGCTGTGGCGACACGACCTGATACCACCTTAGATTTGCGCGATGTAAACCTAAGCTACGGAGATACGAGCATATTGAGAGGCATCCATTGGCGAATGCGCGCCGATCAGCATACGCTGCTCGCAGGCCCCAATGGATCAGGCAAAACGACCTTATTAAGTTTAATCACTGGAGACAACCCAAAGGCCTACGGCCAAGACATCAGCGTGTTCGGCCTTAAACGCGGATCGGGCGAGAGCATCTGGGAACTCAAAAAAGCGTTCGGCGTGGTCGATTCGGCCAGCCATCTGAACTTCCCACCTCGACAACGTACATTGAATGTGGTTATTTCGGGCTTCTTCGATAGCTTTGGCTTGTATCAAACGCCGAGCGATGCACAAAAACGCGAGGCCAAAGCGTGGCTGAAAGCCCTAGGTTTAGC
>JAUHWV010000280.1 GCA_030427335.1 Gammaproteobacteria bacterium
AACTTCAGGTCAGAGGGCTTTAACGCGGTCGCCAAGCCTTGCTCACGGCGCTCGTTGCGAAGGCTGTCGAGCTCTTCCGGGGTTCGGTAACAGCGGAAAGCCTTACCTTCGGCTATCAACTGCTCAGCGTATTGCTTGTAAATTTCGGAACGCTCGCTTTGGCGATAGGGGCCAAACTCTCCCCCTACGTCGGGGCCTTCATCCCAGTCTAGCCCCAACCAGCGCAAGCTATCCAAAATGGCTTGCTCAGATTCGCGGGTGCTTCTGACTTGATCGGTATCTTCTATACGCAGGATGAATTGGCCGCCGTGTTGGCGTGCAAAACAGAGGTTAAACAGAGCGATGTAGGCGGTTCCGACATGCGGATCGCCCGTGGGTGAAGGCGCTATGCGCGTTCGCACGGTTGTCATAGGGTATCCAAGTCTTAAGCAAAAGCGGCATTATACGGGTCAGGGCCGGCGCATGCACTACGAAAGACGCTAGGGTCAGAGACGATAGGGTCGGAGTTGCACTCCGACGCTATCGCAGCAAACCCAACCTAGCGATACGAAAAATGATGAGACCACAGAATACGATGCGAGCGGAGTCTCCTCCGACACCCGTGCGCCAGGCCCGAGCTCGTGATACGAAATATCGCGAGACCCGAAAAAACGAAGGGGCCGGAGTTTCACTCCGACCCCTTCGCACCGAATGCTTCGACAGAAGCTCCTGCGCACCAAGCAGAACTCAGCGATACGCGTGTGGCAGAGGCGTATCCATCTCTAGGTAACGATCACGCAACTTGGTTTGACGATTGCTCAAATCCTGCAAAGCACCGTTAATAAACACGTGTGTCGGATAGGTTTGCAGTTCCAATGGGTCACCATCCCAAACCACCAAGTCCGCTACACCACCCGATTGTAAACGGCCGACGTCTCCGTCAAAACCCAGCAAGTGAGCAGCCGAAGTCGACAGCGCCCTTACCGCGGTCTCCCATGGCAAACCGTGTGCTACCGCGATACCCGCCGTCTGGCGAATATTACGCGCATTGTGGCTACCCACATTCTCACCATTGAAAGAAAGCTCAACGCCCGCTTTGGCTAGAATCGCCGCGCTATCCAACCGCGCCCCCATGTGATCAAAACTCAATGGCAGATTGTTCTCGCCATTCACGATCACACCGATATCCGCCGCCGCGAGCTCATCAGCCAATTGCCATGCCTCAGCGCCACCCATAATCACGGTTTTAATACCGTACTGCTTGGTAATGCGAATCACCTGCGCAATCTCGGCCGCCTTATCCACCACAACGAGCAGCGGCAATTTGCCTTCAGCCACCTTTGCGAGCTGCGCCACATCAGCAGGTGAAAACGGTGCATCCGCCAAACTTTCGGGCAAGCTGAAACGCGAGCCTTTGTCTTTTGAATCCGCGAACATGCGCCCTGCATCAAGGCCTGCGCGTAAGCCCTCAAGCGCGGCCGCGCGCGAACCACCCGCAGCACCCTGCCCAGAATCACCTAAATACGCCACAACAGCGGCTTCAGGCACTCTGATCGAACTGAACGAACCGGATAAATCCGCGATCGCAGCCGTACCCGCAAAGACTCGGGAGTAAGCACCCTCTTCGCCTTCGTTACGTAAGTCCGGCATGATTAATGCGCTGGTTAAACCGTCGGTTCGGGCAATCGCGATCAAGCTAGACTGCGGATTAAAGGCATCGGCCAATTTAAAACCTGCGGTCAGCTGCGCGTGTTTTGCTCCGCTATCAACACTATCGCGCACCGCACCGACTTCAACCAATCCCAGTGAACCGGACGCAGCAATGAAACCCGCTGTCACCAAACGCCCTTCGGCATCGATTACATCCATGTCATCGGTCGCGGGTATGTTCTGTCCCACCGCCTGAACGACACCGTTCTCAATCAAGATAGTTGTTTCGCTTTGACGCTCACCCGAACCCGTTAATATCGTCGCATTCATGATTGCCGTAGCCGCACTCACAAGCGAACTGGCGGTCAACAGTGCGACGGTCACCGCCGCTAAACTTGCACTTTGTAAGCGATTCATAGTCCACCTCCAATCACGCCATTACCCAAGCCCAAATCCATCATGGGCTGTCGGCTTGGATCATTGCGATCGAACGCCAAGGCACCATCGATATACACTTGCTCCGCAAGCGCGTAGACGCTAAATGGATCGGTATTCCAAACCACAACGTCGGCCATCTTACCTTCTTCAAGGCTGCCCGTTTGTTCATCCACACCCAGCGCTTTGGCCGCGTTCAGCGTAATCCACTGAATCGCCTTTGCTTTCGGAATATTCACGCCAACGCGTTTAACCGCACCCACAATCTTAGAGGTCTCTTGGTTCAATCGTTGAATCCCGTGCGCGTCGTCGGAGTGCACCACAGCGCAAGCGCCGGCATTTTCCAGTAAGGCGGCGTTCTCTTTAATGCCGTCGTAGGCTTCCATTTTAAAGCCCCACCAATCGGCCCACACGGCCGAACAAACGCCCTTCTCAGCCAATAGATCAGCGATCTTGTAGGCCTCAACTGCGTGATGGAAGGCGGTGACTTTGTAACCGAACTCATCCGCGATATCGAGCATGGTCGCCATCTCGTC
>JAUHWV010000057.1 GCA_030427335.1 Gammaproteobacteria bacterium
ATTTACCTCGTTATAGAGCACGTAGTTAACCCGATCTTCTAACGGGCTATCCTCGTTAACGCGAGGTAGTTTTGCGTTGGGTGCTTTAATGGTTAACTGCCCGCCCATACGGTCTTTATTGTAGTCTACCAAAGCGTCTTCAAGAAACGGGATGCTCCTCGCTTCTATATACGTCGTAATGGGGCCAAACGCTTGTGTAACGTCATTTTCTTGAACGTCAGCCTCGCGGCAATACGCGATGCAAGTCTCGGCCTTAGGCGTGCCTGGCTGGTTGATAAATACACGCACGCCCAGGGTTCCCTCCTGTTTTGAGAGGAGCTCAGCTAAGTAATTTTGTGCAGACTCGGTAATGGTAAACATAGATGAAGGCTATCCTTAGCAAAATACTCGGGTATTTTAGCAAGATCCCCTCTCTAAATCGAACAAATCTTTGGCTTCACACCCAACTTCCTTACAAAACCTGATAAACTTCGCGCCGAGAAAAGGAGCAACCCAGCATGACCTCAGCAAACCAGTCCCTAGAGCAACAATTAGCCGATCGCATTCTCATATTGGACGGCGCCATGGGAACCATGATTCAAAGTTACGGTCTGGATGAAGCCGATTACCGCGGTGACCGCTTCGCTGACTTCAAAGGCGACCTCAAAGGCAACAACGACCTGCTGAGCATAACCAAACCTGAGGTCATCCGTGAAATTCACGCTGCCTTCCTTGAGGCTGGTGCCGATATTATTGAAACAAACAGTTTTAACTCAACCGCAGTCGCCCAAGGCGATTATGGGCTTGAAGAGCTCGCCGAGGAACTCAATCGGGCCGCGGCCCGAATCGCGCGGAACGTAGCTGACGAATACACTCTAAAAACACCCAACAAACCCCGCTTTGTGGCAGGCATTATTGGCCCTACCCCACGGACTGCCTCTATCTCGCCCGACGTCAACGACCCTGGTGCACGTAACATTGATTTCGATACGCTCGTAAGCGACTATCGGGTTTCAGCACGAGCATTGCTCGAAGAAGGCGTCGATCTGCTTATGATTGAGACGATCTTCGACACATTAAATGCCAAAGCCGCAATCTACGCCATCGAAGAAGCCTTTGCTGACACCGGTATTCGACGCCCTATCATGCTTTCGGTCACCTTTCCGGACACCAGTGGACGTATTCTTTCCGGTCAGACGGCAGAGGCCTTCTGGAACTCGGTCGCACATGCGAAGCCCTTAATAATCGGCACGAACTGCGGGCGACGGTTCAAAGAGATTCGCCCTCACGTAGAAGCCCTATCGAAAGCGGCCAACTGTTACTTCAGCGGCCACTTTAATGCGGGTCTACCCAACGCCTTCGGTGAGTATGATGAAACGCCGGATGACATGTTTGAGGACCTATCCGACTTCGCTAAACGCGGCTTTTTGAACCTGGCAGGTGGCTGCTGCGGCACCACGCCAGCACACATACAAGCCATTGCAAAGGCCGTTGAGACAGGGCAACCGCGGGCACTCCCCCAGCCAAAAGCAGGCTGCTATTTAAGTGGCTTAGAAGCCTTCAACATCACCGACGATACACTTTTTGTAAACGTCGGTGAGCGCTGCAACGTTACCGGCTCGGCCGCATTCAAGCGTCTGATTATCAACGAAGAGTACGACGAGGCGCTAAGCGTTGCTCGAACGCAAGTAGAGGATGGCGCGCAGATAATCGACATAAACATGGACGAAGGTATGCTGGATGCTGAACGTGCCATGGTTACCTTTCTCAACCTAGCGGCATCAGAACCCGACATCAGCAAAGTACCTTTCATGCTCGACTCGTCGCGCTGGGATGCCATCGAGTCTGGTTTAAAATGTGTGCAAGGCAAATGCATTGTTAACTCAATCAGCCTAAAAGAGGGTGAGCAAGAATTTTTAGAGCGCGCCAGGCTCTGCCAGAGGTTTGGCGCTGCCGTCGTCATCATGGCATTCGATGAACAGGGCCAGGCCGACACATTCGAGCGAAAGACCCAGATTTGTGCGCGCTCCTACCAATTGCTGATCGACAAACTCGACTTTAACCCTTACGACATTATCTTTGACCCGAACATCTTTGCCGTTGCCACCGGCATCGAAGAGCACAACAACTATGCTGTTGATTTCATTGAAGCCACTCGCTGGATTAAAGAAAACTTACCAGGCGCTCTGGTGTCTGGAGGAGTCAGCAACGTCTCCTTCTCCTTTCGTGGAAACAACCCCGTAAGAGAAGCGATTCACTCCGTGTTTTTGTATCACGCGATTCGCGCGGGTCTCGATATGGGAATCGTCAACGCGGCTCAGCTTGCCGTATACGACGAGCTTCCTGAAGCACTTCGCGAATCAGTCGAAGATGTCATTCTCAATCGTCGCCCAGACGCGACTGAACGCTTGCTTGAAGTCGCAGAGAGCTTCCGCGGTGACGGTGCCTCAAGCAAGCGCGAAGAAGATCTCGCCTGGCGCGATTGGCCTGTAGCCAAACGCCTGGAACACGCCCTCGTCAAAGGCATCAACACCTTCGTGGTAGAAGATGCCGAGGAAGCACGGCTGTCTTTCGAGAGACCCATACAGGTTATCGAAGGCCCGCTGATGGACGGTATGAATGTGGTTGGCGACCTTTTTGGCGAGGGCAAAATGTTTTTGCCGCAGGTGGTAAAAAGCGCCCGAGTAATGAAGCAAGCGGTGGCCTATCTTCAGCCCTTTATCGAGGCCGAGAAAACCGAAGGTGCGGGATCGAATGGTAAAATTTTAATGGCGACCGTTAAAGGTGACGTCCATGACATCGGTAAAAATATCGTTGGTGTCGTACTCCAGTGCAACAATTTCGAAGTAATAGATCTGGGTGTGATGGTCCACTGCGAAACGATCCTTCAAGCCGCGAAGGAACACGCCGTCGACATTATTGGCTTGAGCGGACTGATTACGCCCTCACTGGATGAGATGGTTCACGTTGCATCTGAGATGCAAAGACAAGGTTTTAGTATCCCGCTAATGATTGGCGGCGCAACCACGTCAAAGGCCCATACGGCGGTCAAAATAGCACCAAAATACCACGAAGATTGTGTCGTTTATGTGCCTGACGCTTCGCGCAGCGTCAGTGTCGCTACTTCTCTGCTTGGCGAACAAAAATCCGCTTTCGTTAACGCTTTAGACACCGAATATGAAACCGTGCGCGACCGGGTCGGTAACCGCAAACCACTGCGTACACCACTATCGTACGCAAACGCCTTAGAACGACGATTTGAACCAGTTTGGGAAGAATTTAATCCAATTAAACCCACTTTTACGGGTACCAGGGCATTTGATATTCCGCTGAGCGAGTTGGTCGACATCATCGATTGGACGCCATTTTTCCTCACCTGGGAGTTGGCGGGTAAGTTTCCAGCGATTTTGACGGACGAAATTGTCGGTGAGCAAGCGCGATCTCTGTATGAAGATGCCACTGCCATGCTTGAGCGAATGGTTGATGAGCGCTGGACACGGGCGCGCGCAGTAGTTGGCTTCTGGCCGGCCTCGAGCCAGGCGGATGACATTGTAGTTTATCAAGATGAATCGCGGTTAACTGAGCGCGTGCGACTGAATCAAGTACGACAACAGGCGGATCCGGGTGAGGGCCGCCCCACCTATTCGCTAGCAGACTTCGTGGCCCCGAGAGAGCACGCTCACTCCGATTACATAGGTGGGTTTTGCGTATCAACTGGCGACAACATCGAGTCGATTGCCGCACACTACGAGGCTGAGGGCGATGATTACAACAGTATTATGGTCAAAGCACTCGCCGATCGACTGGCAGAAGCGCTAGCAGAGTACATGCACCGAAAAGTACGCACCGAACTCTGGGGGTACGCCAAAGAGGAACAACTCACCACCGAAGATCTCATTCGCGAACGCTACATCGGTATTCGGCCTGCTGCCGGGTACCCTGCCTGTCCGGACCATTCAGAAAAGGCCAAACTGTTCGAGCTTCTGGATGCCAGCGAGCAATGCGGGGTAACCTTGACGGAAAGCTACGCCATGTTGCCTACCGCAGCGGTCAGCGGACTGTATTTTTCGCACCCAGACAGCAAATATTTCAATGTGGGCAAGCTTGAACGCGATCAAATCGAGAACTTGGCGTTGCGAAGAGGCACTAGCATTGAGACAATCGAGCAGTGGCTACGGCCCAATCTCGCGTATTAAAAGGAACAAAAAAATGAGTGCAGAGCAATCTAACGGCCAGCCTGAAGAACAGTCAGAGAAGATGGGGCTGTGGCCAATCGTCAAGAGCGTATTCGCAGCGGGTCTGGGCGTTCAGAGCAGCGCCAATCGCGAACGAGACTTTAAGCAGGGCAATGCGAAGGTCTTTTTTGTCGCCGGACTTGTTTTTACCGTTATCTTTATCGGTAGCGTTTACGGCGTAGTTAAACTGGTGCTGGCTAACGCAGGTTAGCCAGCACACCCGCGGTTTAGCTGGGCATACCTGACAGCCAGATATACGCAGCGAACACTACTAAACTTACAATAGCAGTAGCCGCAATCGCGTCCGCTTTACCATCTTCTTCTCTTTCGATATCAGACATATTCGACCTCAAACAGTGTTTTATTAAGCGCGGTAATTATAGGCATAAAAGCAGCAGACCGCCACTCAGCACTTTGGTTCTAAGCATAGAAGAAACTAAACTAATTCCCTTCCTTCATTGTTTGATAGAGTCCGCGCACAGACAAGCGACGGACTCCTCTAATGTACCAGTACGATCATATCGACCAAGCCATTGTCGATCAGCGCGTAATCCAATTTCGGGATCAAACCCAGCGTTTCCTGAGCGGCGAGCTTGCCTCGGAAGCCTACCAGCCCTTGCGTCTACAAAATGGCCTATACATACAGCGCCACGCACCGATGTTAAGGATCGCGGTGCCCTACGGAACCCTGAGTTCTCAACAGCTGCGTAAACTCGCTGATATCAGCAGACGCTATGATCGGAGCTACGCACACGTTAGCACACGCCAAAATTTTCAGTTTAATTGGCCGGAACTGGCGCGTGTACCCGACATATTAGCAGAGCTCGCGGGCGTACAGATGCACGCAATTCAAACTAGCGGCAATTGCATCCGCAATATCACCACCGATGAACTTGCGGGCGTTGCTTTAGGAGAGCGTCTTGACCCTCGGCCCATTTGCGAGATATTGCGCCAATGGAGCACCCTGCACCCTGAGTTCGCGTTTCTGCCCCGAAAATTCAAAATTGCGATTACGGCAAACCCCGAAGACCGCGCTGCTATATTGGCTCACGACGTAGGTATCGACCTAAAAGTCGACACTACGTCCGCAGGGATATTAGCTGACGTATACGTTGGAGGCGGGCTCGGGCGTACACCCATAATTGGTAATCTGCTGAAAGCGGACCTGCCTGTTGAACACCTTATCACCTACCTTGAAGCCCTAATTCGGGTGTATAACCAGTTCGGCCGGCGCGACAACAAGTACAAAGCGCGCATTAAAATCCTCGTTAAAGCGACGGGCCTGACGGAGTTCGCTGAACGTGTCGAGCGCGCCTGGGACTTACTCAAGGGCAACCCGAGCACGATTTCGGCCGAGGAAATTGAAAGAGTCTCCGCACATTTCGCCCTGCCCGATTATCGATTACCGAGCGAAGACGAAGTTAAGAACTATCACGATCGATTAGATAGCGACGCGCTCTTTTCTCGTTGGATTGAGCGCAACACGCGACGGCATAAGCAAGAGGGGCATCGTATTGTTTATATACCGCTCAAATCACATGGCCTCGCCCCAGGTGATATTACAGCCGATCAAATGGAGCTCGTTGCGAGGCTCGCAGAGCAATATGGCTACGGTATTGTTCGAACCACGCACCAACAGAATATGGTCTTGCCGGATATT
This sequence comes from Gammaproteobacteria bacterium, assembly GCA_030427335.1. GTDB lineage: Bacteria > Pseudomonadota > Gammaproteobacteria > Pseudomonadales > Halieaceae > Aequoribacter. The sequence goes on from JAUHWV010000057.1 coordinate 5,875, forward strand.
AATGTCGCGAGCCTCTACGAGGTGTGGCAATCCTTGCAAACTGAGCAATTAGCGCAGCCCGTCTTGAATACACTGAACGATATGATTTGCTGTCCAGGCGGGGATTTTTGCTCATTGGCCAACGCGAAGTCCATTCCAGTCGCAGAAGCGATTCAGGCACGCTTCGAGTCTTTCGACTTCTTATATGATCTGGGCCCAATAGAACTCAATATCAGCGGCTGCATGAATGCCTGTGGCCATCATCACATCGGGCATATCGGCATTCTCGGTGTCGACAAAAAGGGACGTGAATTCTTTCAGGTGTGTCTTGGCGGTCGCCAAGGCCGCGAGGCGTCGGTGGGTAAAATCCTAGGACCCTCATTTGAGCAAGAGCGCATACCCGAAATCATAGAAATCATTCTTCAGACCTATATCGAACACAGGGCCAATGAAGAGACCTTCATTGAAACCTATGACCGAATTGGGATAGACGCATTCAAAGAGGCCGTATATGCAGACGCTCACTGATACAAACTTACAAATACAGTCTCGATACCAACTTAATGTGGTGGGTGAGAGCGAGAATTTAATTTTGCGCGAGCAATGCTGCCCCGTCACACAATGGCGTTCGGACTCAGAGGGAAGCCTAAGGAAGGTGCTTATCACCGCGGGCGAGGATTTCAGCCATCTCTTCGACCACCTTGCCAGTCTGAGCCATATCGTGGTCGAGTTCCCGGTTTTCACAGATGGCCGCGGCTTTTCAACAGCGCGCGAATTAAGGGAGCGAGGCTACTCTGGTAATCTGGTCGCGGCCGGCGACTTTATTGTCGATCAAGTAGACTATTTGGCACGATGCGGATTTGACACCTTCGAGTTCAGCAGCAAGTCTCTTGCCGAGATTGCGCGCAGAAAATTAAACTCAAACCAGGAAGTGTACCAGGGTGATGCGCTGCAACCCCTGCCCCTCTTTCGACGAAGGCGCGCCGCTGGAGTAATCTAAGCAAACTCGATACACTGCTGTCTTAGGATTCTGATGGCCGCGGTATGGATGCTCAAAGCGTCACTTTCTCGTTTTTCTTGATTTTCAGCGGAGCCGCTGCGCTCGCCACTTTGGCGCTGTACACTCGCCAACCGCTGATCATTGCCTATATTGTGCTCGGCGGTCTATTTGGGCCCTCGGGTCTCGGCTGGGTGACCGATTTGAGCCTCTTAGCCGACATAGCGCACATAGGCATCATCTTTTTGCTCTTTTTGTTGGGCTTAGACATGCAGCCATCAGCCCTCGTGAGCACCCTGAAAAAGAGCACACCCGTAGCGGTGTTGAGCTCGCTCGCGTTTTTTAGCAGCAGCGCCTTCATTGTGTGGCTGCTGGATTTTAATCTAACTGAATCCGCCGTAATCGGTGTCGCCATGATGTTTTCTTCGACCATCATCGGCATCAAACTGCTGCCAACCACCGTACTGCACCACCGTCATATCGGCGAAATGATGATTGGCCTGCTCCTGCTGCAGGATATTCTTGCCATCATCGCCTTAATTGCACTTAACGCGTTTGGAGACGCACAATCGTCCAACTTAGCCGAACAGATCATTCGACCTGCAATTGGGCTTCCGCTGCTGATAACAGGGTGTTATTTGGTAGTAAAACACCTACTGTTACCGGTTCTAGCCCGTTTTGACCGATTTCAGGAATACTTGTTCTTAGTGGCTATCGGATGGTGTCTGGGAGTTGCCGAGCTCTCGGCAAGCATCGGCTTGAGCGCCGAGATTGGTGCTTTCATAGCGGGGGTTACCATAGCAACCAGTCCCATATCGCAGTACATCGCGATCAGTCTCAAGCCGCTGCGCGACTTCTTTCTTGTACTATTCTTCTTCTCCGTCGGAGCGCGACTCGAGCTCTCAGCCCTACCCTCTGTCGCCTTAGCGGTCGGAGCACTCAGCCTAGGCATACTCATATTTAAGCCACTGGTATACCGAGCACTACTCGGTGGCGTGAGCGAGCGAAAAGAGCTGGCCTGGAACATGGGATTTCGCCTTGGGCAAGCAAGCGAGTTTTCACTCTTAATAGCTTATGTCGCCGTCGCAAAAGACTTACTGTCCGCCGAGGGCGCCGTCTTGATCCAAGCCGTGACCATCATCACCTTGCTCGCCTCATCCTATATTGTGATCATGAACTTCCCCACGCCGATTGCGATACGAGACGATCTAAGACGGGATTAACCAGAATGTCTCTGCTGCGACATGGTTGGGGCGCGCCCGGCCTGTGCTTTATAGAGAAAGAGACGTTGGCCATATTTTTTCGTTCGCGCCACTCCTAACCCAGCACCCAGCACCCAGCACCCAGTAGCGAATAGCGAATAGCGAATAGCGAATAGCGAATAGCGAATAGCGAATAGCGAATAGCGAATAGCGAATAGCGAATAGCGACCCGAGTTTACTCGAAGCCCGGGACAAAAAAAACCCAGCCAATGGCTGGGCTTTTTCAATGAATCGAGCTTTAGATCGCCGCTTCAAGCTCAGGCAAGGCGCTGAATAAATCAGCCACCAAACCATAATCAGCGACTTGGAAGATTGGCGCGTCTTCGTCTTTGTTGATCGCAACGATCACCTTGGAGTCTTTCATACCTGCCAAGTGCTGAATTGCGCCTGAAATTCCAACCGCAATGTACAGTTCGGGCGCCACAATCTTACCTGTTTGGCCAACCTGCATGTCATTCGGCACAAAGCCCGCGTCAACCGCAGCGCGCGATGCACCGATCGCCGCATTCAATTTATCGGCGATACCGTCCAACAGTTTGAAGTTCTCACCATTCTGCATGCCTCGCCCGCCGGAGATAACAACCGACGCTGCAGTAAGTTCAGGACGATCAGAGACCGCAACTTCCTCACCCACAAACGTCGAGATCCCTGCATCGTGAACGCTGGCCACAGCTTCGATTGCCGCACTTCCGCCTTCAGCCGCTACGGCGTCAAAGGAAGTAGCACGAACCGTGATCACCTTTTTTGCGTCGGATGACTGTACCGTCGCGATAACGTTACCCGCGTAAATAGGACGCTTAAACGTATCAGCGGACTCAACCGACATGATTTCAGAAATTTGCGCCACATCCAGCAAGGCTGCCACACGTGGAAGCGTATTTTTGGCAGCACTGGTCGCTGCAGCAACAACATTATCGTATCCAGCTGCCAATTCAGCAACAAGCAAGCTCACATTCTCAGCCAGCTGGTGCTCATATGCAGCATTATCTGCAACCAAGACTTTGCTCACGCCAGAAACCGCTGCAGCAGCTTCTGCGGCAGCGGAGCAGTCAGCTCCAGCAACCAGCACGTGGACATCTCCACCCATTTGGCTCGCCGCAGCTACCGCGGATAGCGTAGCCGCTTTAAGTGAGGCGTTATCGTGTTCGGCTAAAACTAGAGTGCTCATGCTATCACCTTCGCTTCGTTTTTCAGTTTATCAACTAATTGCGCTACGTCTTCGACTTTGATACCAGCTTGACGTTCAGCGGGTGGCTCAACTCGCAACTGAGTAACATGCGAGCTGATGGCTACACCCAAGTCGTCCGCCGTTAAAACATCAAGCGGCTTCTTCTTCGCCTTCATGATGTTGGGCAGGGAAGCGTAACGCGGCTCATTCAAGCGCAAGTCCGTAGTGACAATCGCGGGCAACTTTAATTTCACGGTTTGCAAACCGCCATCGATTTCGCGCGTGACATTCACGCTATCGCCATCCACCTTGACTTCAGATGCGAATGTACCCTGAGCCATGTTGGTCAACGCGCCGAGCATTTGGCCCGTTTGGTTGTTGTCGCCGTCGATAGACTGCTTGCCCAGGATGACTAGCTGCGGCGCTTCTTTCTCGACCACACCTTTCAACAACTTAGCGACCACCAAAGGCTCCACAGAACCTTCCACTTCAACCTGAATGGCGCGATCGGCACCCAGTGCCAGCGCGGTTCGCAACTGCTCTTGGCACGCCTTAGGGCCCACCGAAACGGCAACCACTTCCGTTGCGACTCCCGCTTCTTTTAAACGAACGGCTTCTTCCACCGCGATTTCACAAAAGGGGTTGATCGCCATTTTAACGTTATTCAGATCAACATCTGAACCGTCTGCTTTGGCGCGAACTTTAACGTTGTAGTCGACAACGCGTTTTACAGCGACAAGAACCTTCATGGATTCTCCAGTTTCTGTTAGATTCATGAAAACGCCAACGCTAGATCTGTTGGCCCGTACTAAGGGCGGTAAGAATGCCCCTTCACCTGGTAAAGGTCAACCAATCCAGCCTTATGTTGCGCTAAATGCAATAATGGGATCGGTGCTTTTCCAACTTTAAGTCGATATAATCGAACATCCGGTATTTTAATGCATCTGTGCACAGAATCACAGACCAGAGCCAAAGAGGAAAACGTATGGAACGCGAATCAATGGAATTTGATGTAGTCATTGTGGGCGCGGGACCGAGTGGTCTAAGCGCAGCGTGCCGCATCATGCAGCTAGCACAAGAAAAAGAGCAAGAGATAACGGTTTGCGTTGTTGAAAAAGGGTCAGAGGTTGGAGCGCACATTTTATCAGGCGCCGTACTCGAGCCGCGCGCAATGAACGAACTCTTCCCCAACTGGGCAGAGCTCGGTGCGCCGATGGGCAGCAAGGTCACGGAGGACACCTTCTTCTTCTACACAGGTTCCGAATCGGCCATTAAGCTTCCTGGATTTGCGATACCAAAACCGACGCACAATGATGGCAACTACATCACCTCAATGGGCAATGTCTGCCGCTGGTTAGCAGAGCAAGCCGAAGGGCTAGGCGTTGAAGTTTATGCTGGATTCAGCGCAGCGGAAATCCTCTATCACGAAGATGGCTCAGTCAAAGGTATCGCGACGGGTGAAATGGGCGTTTCGGCTGAAGGGGAACAAAAAGATAGCTACGTACCCAGCATGGAGCTGCATGCCAAGTACACCCTATTTGCCGAGGGTTGCCGCGGGCACTTGGGTAAGCAACTCATTGAAAAATTTGGCCTCAATGAAGGCAAAGATCCGCAGCATTATGGCATTGGTATCAAAGAGATTTGGGAAATACCGGCCGATCAACACCAGGAAGGATTGGTCGTTCACGGTATCGGCTGGCCACTGTCAGAAAGCAACTCGAGCGGCGGTGCATTCCTGTATCACGCGGAAAATAACCAAGTCTACATCGGCTTGATAACCGACCTAAGTTACAGTAACCCACACGTCAGTCCTTTCGAGGAATTCCAACGCTGGAAACACCATCCAGAAACGGTGAAATACTTGAAAGGCGGCACTCGAATTGCCTACGGTGCTCGAGCCATTGCCAAAGGCGGCATCAACTCACTACCTAAGATGCACTTCCCCGGTGGCTTATTGATCGGCTGCGACGCCGGCACTTTAAACTCGGTCAAAATTAAGGGCAACCATACCGCCATGAAAAGCGGTATGATTGCAGCAGAAACCGTTGTAGAAGCTCTGGCGAATGAAACACGCGAAGCCGATCTAGTCGCCTTTGACGCGAACTTTAAAAAGTCTTGGCTGTATGACGAACTCTATACCACACGCAACTTCAGTGGTTTCATGCACAAATTTGGCAGTTTAGTGGGCGCCGCTTTTGTTTGGATTGACCAAACGATCTTCAAGGGCCGGCTACCCTTCACAGTACACGATACCGTCGCTGATCACGCCGCACTCAAGCCCGCGTCAGAATCGAAAAAGATAACGTATCCCAAGCCAGATAACACGATAAGCTTTGATCGCTTGAGCTCGGTGTTTCTCTCCAACACTAACCATGAAGAAGATCAGCCTTGCCACCTGACATTGAAAGACGCTTCAATCCCATTATCGAAGAACTTGCCACTCTACGATGAGCCGGCTCAGAGATACTGTCCTGCTGGCGTGTACGAAGTCGTCGAGGATCAAAACGGCCAACGTTTCCAAATCAATGCCCAGAACTGCGTACACTGCAAGACCTGCGACATTAAGGATCCGTCCCAGAACATCGTTTGGGTAACACCTGAAGGGTTTGGCGGACCCAACTATCCGAACATGTAGCTCCTGTCGGGCGTTTCACGTGCCTCGCGGAGCGCCCTGGCCCCCTGTAATATCAAGCGTTTCTGGTCGAGGGTCTCCTTTAACGCTTTTACTCTGTAAGTAGCACAAGCGCACTCTGGTCATACGGACCGGAAAACGTGGCACACACGTGGTTTTTAGACGTGATACGAGAATGAGGTCGCGTGACTTGTTAACGTGACCCTGTCCTCTTCATGCTCGACCCACTCGCACAAATGGTACCAAGCATTACGCGAGAGCTTGGCTGTCAAGCCACGCGGCAAGTGCACAAAAGCCCCGCTCAAGCCCGCTTCAAATTCAAGCGGGTATGCGATGGAGAGCGGATAGGTTTTACCGTCATTGGCATATGCCTCTATATCAAATCCTCCCGCTACCGCGTTACGACTCACGGACTCGATTTGTAGAGGGTGCTCATGGACTTGGATTCGCCATTTTTCGACCGGCGTGACTAAATAATAGGCCCCATCGGCCTCTTTACGAAGCAACTTAGCAAAGAGCTCGATCAACGACTTTCGCTTGATTTTCTCGCCTTCGTGAAACCAACGCCCACCCGCATCAATGACGATATCAATATCTCCCGAGAATTCGGGAGCCCAAACCTCAACTCCATCAAAATCCCGGGGGGCATTAGCACCTTCAAACCGTCGATAAAAATCGCTCACAACTTACTTGGGAGGGCCTATCAAACGGACATTCACGATACCCTCTAGAGAACGAAGCTGCGCTAAAGTCGCCTCGTCGGGGCAAGATTCCATGTCGATCAGATTGTAGGCAAGATCGCCGCGGCTCTTGTTCAACATATCGGCCACGTTGATATTCGCATCGGCCAATACGGAGAGTACACTACCTAACATTTTGGGAACATTGGTGTTGGTTACCGCTAATCGGCAACCCGCCGTTCTCTCTAGATACAATGACGGGAAATTCACGGAGTTTTTAATGTTGCCGTTTTCAAGAAAATCTTTGATTTGATCCGCGGCCATGATGGCGCAGTTGTCCTCTGCCTCGTCTGTCGAAGCCCCAATATGCGGCATCAAAATGACATCAGGGCGGCCGATCAGC
>JAUHWV010000058.1 GCA_030427335.1 Gammaproteobacteria bacterium
CGCCATTGGTGATCAGCTGATCGCGATTTCAAGCTCAGGCCCCCACTCCAACGGCTACTCGTTGATCCGGCATATCATTGATCAGAAAAACCTTGATGTTCATGAAGAGATCGAGGGCCAAACGGTGGCCAGCAGATTAATGGCTCCAACCAAAATTTACGTCAAAGCCATTTTGGAGTTGATTAAAACCCTTGAGATAAAAGCAATTTCGCATATCACGGGAGGTGGAATCACTGAGAACCTACCTCGCGTGTTGCCCAAGGAGTGCTGCGCGCACATCAATCTGCGCAGCTGGCAGCAACCGATGATTTTTGACTACCTCGCCAAGCACGGCGGCGTGGACGCGAGCGAGATGTTGCGCACCTTCAACTGCGGCGTAGGGCTCATTCTCTGCGTATCTGCTGACAGCCTAGACGCGGCACTTGAAAGCTTAAAAGAGCAAGGCGAAACGGCTTGGCACATTGGGTCCATCGGCAGCCGCAATGACAAAGCGGTCGTTTATTCAGAGTGAAAATCGCTTTATTCATATCCGGTCGTGGCAGCAACATGGACGCCATTCTGGCTTCCTGTCAGGCCGGCCATATCGAGGCAACGCCGGCACTTGTGGTGTCCAATAAGGCCGACGCCAAAGGTCTGCTTGCCGCCACAGCGGCCGGCATACCAACCGCGATTTTCGACCATCGAGATTTTGCCTGCAGAGAAGATTTTGACCGCGCGATATTGGCGCGAGTGCAGCAGGCCAATATCGATCTGATTATTCTGGCAGGGTTCATGCGCATACTTACCCCGGAATTGATCAAACCATTCCAAGGTCGCATGCTCAACATCCACCCCTCTTTGCTCCCAAAATATCCCGGTCTTAATACACATCAGAGAGCAATCGACGCCAAAGATACAATAGCCGGCGCGACGGTTCATTTTGTAATAGAGGAACTCGACGCGGGCCCCGCTGTCATACAAGCATCAGTGGACATTTCAGAGCAAGATGATGCCGGCTCGTTACAGCAGAAAGTACTGGAGGTCGAACATACGATCTACCCTTTGGCGGTTAAATGGGTGGTCGAAGGCCGCGTTCGACTGCAAGAGGGCAAAGCCTTCTTGGATGGAGAGCCTCTGCCGCCTTCGGGAGTCCGGATTGAAGCTTAACGGGTTGCGTTTTCTGGCCCCATTGTGGCTGTGTTTCACCGCCACCATAGGTTATGCAAATGATTTAAAGCCCTACGAAGTGCACTACAAAACCAAAGCCAAAGGCTTATCTATGACCCTCGTGCGGTCACTATCAGAGACTTCGCAAGGCGACTATCTACTCTCAAATAGCGGGCGAATATTGCTCGCAGGCTTCATTGAGACCAGTGTATTTGCGGCCAATGACGGCACGCTTGAGCCTAAACATTACGTGTACAAAGGTACCGGTTTGATCAATCAGCGACGCGAGCTGATATTTGAAACTGAAGCCCACGTCATCAAGAGTCTGGACGACAAAAAATGGAAGGAATTACCCTACTCGCCCGCTACCTATGACCGGGTGAGCCAACTCGAACAGCTGAGAATACAGCTCATCGCGGGCGCGGATCCCAGCCTGGGGTTCCAGGTTCAGCTCGCGGATCGAGGTAAGCTTAAACAGTACCAATTGGATTTTATAGGAACAGAACCCCTCGAAACCCCGCTCGGCATAATTGAAACCGTGCACTTTCGACGATCGGGTGACGACCCAGATAGACAATCGGACATCTGGCTCGCGAGCAAATGGGACTACCTACTCGTCAAAACCACCCACATGGAGGACGACACCCTGATCGAAGCCCTTGTGGATTTTGCCAGCCTAGACGGACAACCCCTAGAATTTACGCCCGCGGCAGAGTAACACCACGCTGCCCTTGGTACTTACCGCCCCGATCTTTGTAGCTGACCTCGCAGACTTCATCCGACTCAAAAAACAACATTTGTGCCACACCCTCATTGGCGTAGATTTTTGCAGGTAAGGTCGTCGTATTGGAAAACTCGAGCGTCACGTGCCCCTCCCACTCCGGCTCAAGCGGTGTGACATTGACGATTATGCCGCAGCGAGCATAAGTCGACTTCCCTAGACAAATCGTCAGTACATTCCGAGGGATACGAAAGTATTCAACGGTTCTCGCCAACGCAAATGAGTTCGGCGGAATAATACAGACATCGGACTCAACATCGACAAATGAGGCTTCATCGAACGCCTTTGGATCAACCGTAGCAGAGTGTATATTAGTGAAAACTTTAAATTCACGGGAGCATCGTACGTCGTAGCCGTAACTCGACGTACCATATGAGACAATCTTTCCGCCTTGGGGATCCTGACGCACCTGCCCCGGCTCAAAGGGTTCGATCATCCCATGTTGCGAAGCCATTTCTTTGATCCAGCGATCCGATTTAATACTCATACTTAATCCTTATCTAATCGTCGCTGAATTGTACAACAGGAGCCGAAGGCGCTGCTCGTGTTTCTAAAGAAGCCAATAGAGCCGCGGCCGCCTGTTGATACATTTTGCTCTCCTGCGAGTCGGGGCGCGCCAATACTGCGGGACGCCCCGAATCACCATCCTCGCGAATCGCTCTTGCAAGAGGAAGCTGTCCCAGTACGGAAACCTGGTACTCGGCCGCCGCCTTCGCCGCGCCCTCAACCCCAAACACCGGATCCTCGTGACCACATTGACTACAGATATGCACGGCCATATTCTCGATCAAACCCAGTATCGGCACATGCACCTTGGCAAACATTTCTATACCTTTGCGCGCATCCAATAAGGCTAAGTCTTGGGGCGTTGTGACGATAACCGCACCCGCCAGCTTAACCTTCTGCGACAGCGTTAATTGGATATCACCCGTACCTGGCGGCATATCGACGATTAGTACGTCCAAATCACCCCATAGGGTTTGCTCAAGCATCTGAGTGAGTGCACCACCGGCCATGGGACCACGCCAAACCATCGGGGTTCGCTCGGTGACCAAGTAACCCATAGACATGGTTTTCAGACCCTCTACCTCTATTGGGTAAAAGTATTCACGGCCTTGAGTCTCTGGTTTAGTCCCCTCTGGAACACCCAACATCATGGCGAGACTCGGGCCATAAATGTCGGCATCGAGCAGACCGACTCGCTTGCCTAACGACTGCAAAGCGAAGGCCAAATTCACCGCCGTAGTTGATTTTCCGACGCCCCCTTTACCCGAGGCAACCGCCACTATGGCACCTATTCGATTCATGTAATCACTCCGACTCAAAAGCAGGGCGTAGTATAAGGACCCCAGACACCGGCAACAACGTTTAGCCTTTGGAAAAACACGCTCGCAGACGGTAGAATACGCGACCTACTTACAAAGGTATTCAATATGTCTGACAGCCCAGCGCGCCGCATTCTCGTTACGAGCGCACTTCCCTATGCCAACGGTTCACTTCATCTGGGCCACCTTCTCGAGATGATTCAAACCGATATTTGGGTTCGCTTTCAGCGTTCGATGGGTAATGAGTGCTATTACATTTGTGCAGACGATGCCCACGGCACTGCAATCATGCTTCGCGCCGAGAAATTGGGCTTAACGCCGGAACAGCTCATTGACCAAGTGCATGCGGAACACGAGGGAGACGCCCGCGATTTCCTTGTGAACTTCGACCATTTTTATACGACGCACAGTGAAGAGAATCGCTACTGGAGCGAGCGCATCTACGGCGCACTGCGCCAATCCGGTCAAATTGTCACGAAAAACATTATACAAGCCTTTGACCCCGAGAAAGGCCTATTTTTAGCCGATCGATTCATTAAGGGTACCTGCCCCAAATGTAAGGCGCTGGATCAATATGGCGACAACTGTGAGGCCTGCGGTGCAACCTACACCCCCAACGATTTGATCGACCCTGTATCGGCCCTCTCCGGCGCGAAGCCAATACACAAGGAATCGGAACACTATTTCTTAGATCTCGCTCAATCTACTCAATTGCTCACCGAGTGGATCAACAGCGGACGCCTGCAATCACAGGTTGCCAACAAACTCAAAGAATGGCTCGATGCCGGGCTCCAAGGCTGGGATATCAGCCGAGATGCCCCCTACTTTGGATTTGAAATACCCGACGCACCCGGTAAATATTTTTATGTGTGGCTCGACGCCCCCATCGGCTACATAGCCAGCTTTGATAACTTCAGCAAGGCGCGAGGCTTAGATTTCGAGTCATTTTGGTTTGATCCAAAAGCGACCGAACTCTATCACTTCATTGGTAAAGACATAGTCAACTTCCACGGGCTGTTTTGGCCAGCTATGCTGCACGCTGCGGGACTAAGAGAACCCTCCGCCATTTATGCCCACGGCTTTTTAACGGTCAATGGAACCAAGATGTCGAAGAGTCGCGGCACGTTTATCCGCGCGCGCACCTATTTGGATCACTTAAGCCCCGAGTATTTGCGCTATTACTTCGCTGCGAAGCTGGGGCCCTCGGTTGACGACATCGACTTGAACTTGAACGACTTTGTGCAACGAGTCAACTCAGATGTCGTTGGTAAAATTGTGAATATCGCCTCGCGCTGCGCTGGGTTTTTAAATAAACGCTTCGATAACAAACTTGCCGCGACCCCTGATTCCGCGTTGCTTTCCGCCTTACTGGATGCAAAAAGCACCGTAGCGGCGCAATTCGAAGGGCGCGACTACAACCGCGCGATTCGTGAGATCATCGCTTTAGCCGATCGAGTCAACCAGTTCATCGACGAAAAGCAGCCCTGGGTCCTTGCAAAAGACCCATCACAAAGCGATTTGGTTCACAGCGTGTGCTCAGAAGGTGTTCAGGCCTTCCGCATCCTGATTTCGTATCTCTCGCCCGTACTGCCCGAAATGGCAGCAAAGTCGGCCGAATTTCTAAACACCACGCTGAGCTTTAAAGCACTCGAGAGCGGCTTGCTCCCTGCAGGGCATCAGCTCAATCCATTCAGCCCATTGATGCAGCGCATCGACACAAGTCAGATCGATAAAATGATCGAGTCTGAAAAGGCCGATGCTCCTGCTGAGCTAACAAAACCCGAGACGCAATCTAAAGCTCAAAGCCAGACAGAGATAGATAAGATTGCAGAAGAAATCGACTTTGATACCTTTGCTAAAGTCGACCTGCGCGTCGCCGACATCGTCGCTGCGGAACCCGTCGAGGGGGCGGACAAGCTGCTTCGATTAACCGTTTCATTAGGCGACTCCGAGCGAACTATTATCGCGGGCATAAAGAGCGCCTACGATGCGAGCACACTCGTCGGCCGTCAAATCGTTGTGGCAGCCAATCTCGCTCCCAGAAAAATGCGATTTGGCGTATCAGAGGGCATGGCCCTAGCCGCCGGACCGGGCGGTGAGGATATTTTCTTACTCTCACCCGATTCCGGCGCTAAAGCAGGCATGCGCGTCAAATAAGGACTGGTCACTCCCCATTCTCAGAAGATTGGGACTAAAGACTAAATAGTTCATAATGCGCGATATGAATTTGCGAGTTAGACAGGCACAAAGCGATACAGGGCACGCGTCATTTGACGCTGGCTTTGGCCTGCTCAGTGTGAGCTTCAGATCGCATGGTTGTTTCCACCTGCACACTGCGAGCCGCCAATATGATTGCTGAATACGCATCGCTGCTGCTCGCATCCGTTTTGGTCAACAACTTTGTACTTGTTCAGTTCTTGGGTCTATGCCCCTTCATGGGAGTATCCAGCAAGGTGGAAACAGCCATTGGCATGTCCATGGCGACCACCTTTGTACTCACCCTTGCGTCCGCAACCAGCTATTTGGTTTTTCACGGCATACTCGAGCCTCTCGGCCTCGAATATCTTCGAACGATTTCTTTCATTCTAGTCATCGCCGTTGTGGTGCAATTCACAGAAATGGTCGTGCGCAAATCCAGCCCGCTGCTGCACCGTGTTCTGGGTGTTTTCCTCCCCCTAATAACGACAAACTGCGCTGTACTCGGAGTCGCTCTCCTCAATATCAACAAAGCACACAGCTTCGTGACCTCGTTATGGTATGGCTTTGGCGCTGCACTCGGGTTCTCGCTCGTTTTAATTCTCTTCTCCGCTATGCGCGAGCGGATTGCCGTAGCAGATGTACCGCAGGTATTTCAGGGCCCCGCCATCGCCATGATTGCGGCGGGGCTAATGTCACTCGCCTTTCTTGGATTTGCGGGCCTAGCCTAGATGACTATGGCTGAGTTTTTCTTAAACGACCTCACTCAGACTGTGCTCGTCTTCCTCACCTTGGGGGGCCTGTTTGGCCTTCTTTTGGGGTATGCTTCGATCCGTTTCAAAGTCGAGGGCGACCCGATCGTGGAGCAGATCAACGCTCTGCTGCCTCAAACTCAATGTGGGCAGTGTAGCCACCCTGGGTGTCGACCCTACGCCGAGGCCATAGCCTCAGGAGAAGCCATTAATAAATGTCCACCGGGTGGCGAAGACACAATTCATCGATTGGCCGATCTGCTAGGCATGGAGCCACAACCTTTAGACGGCGAACACGGAATCGAAAAGCCTAAAACGGTGGCTTTCATTCGAGAGGCGGAGTGTATTGGCTGCACCAAATGCATCCAGGCCTGCCCTGTCGATGCCATTCTGGGGGCGGCAAAGCTCATGCACACCGTCATCGCGCAGGAGTGCACAGGCTGTGACCTGTGCGTCGAACCGTGTCCAGTTGACTGCATCGACATGATAGAAGTCACCACCAACATAAAGACTTGGGGTTGGGAAGCCCCGGAAAACGACGACATCATCGCGACCGACCGTATGAGTGACAAAGCAGCATGAACACGGCGAAGCACACCTTTCACGGCGGTATCAGGCCCCTCGAACATAAAGAAGACTCGAATACGACACCGATTGAGATCGCACCGATACCGCCGATGCTGGTGCTTCCTCTACAGCAGCATAGTGGCCCTACCGCCAAACCCTGCGTAACCGAGGGCGAATACGTCTACAAGGGGCAAATGATCGCTAACGCCGCAGACGCGAGTGGTGCCAGCATACACGCATCGAGCTCTGGATACGTTGTCGCGATCGAAGCTAGACTTGTAGCTCATCCATCGGGTATGGCAGACACCTGTATCGTTATCGAAACAGATGGGCTTGATGCCGCGATTGAGACATCGGGGCACCCGAATTGGCGCAATCTAAACCGCGTTGAGCTGCTTGATATTCTGCACCGATCCGGCATTGTTGGTCTCGGAGGGGCGGGCTTTCCAACCGCTCGGAAGCTCAACACCGACAGCATCGATACCCTAATCATCAACGGCACTGAATGTGAGCCCTACATCACTGCAGATGACCTGTGCATGCGTGAACGCGCAGCGGACATTATCAGAGGTTGCGAAATCCTCAAGTACATCGTCGGCGCCAACTCCGTAATCGTGGGTATCGAGGACAATAAGCCCGAGGCGATCGAGTCGATGGGAAAAGCGATGCCCTCGTCACCTGATTGGAAGCTTGTTACTTTTCCAACGAAATACCCCTCCGGTGGTGAAAAGCAGCTCATCGAGATACTGACAGGTAGACAAGTGCCCCGGGGGGGGCTACCCGCTAATATCGGTATCGTCTGCCAAAATGTGGGTACCGCTTTTGCGGTTAAAGAAGCCCTTGAAGATGGGAAACCCCTTATCTCACGTATCACGACCTTTACAGGTCAAGCCCTTTCACGACGCGGAAATCTAGAAGTGCGACTGGGCACCCCCGTAAGCTACTTGCTGGATTACATGGGTTACACCGAACAGAAAGTGCCACGACTCATTATGGGTGGCCCGATGATGGGCTTTGCACTACCCGATGCTACCGTTCCCATCGTTAAAACGACAAACTGTATCTTAGCGCCCGATACAAATGAACTGCCACTGCCCAAACCCGCTCAACCCTGCATCCGTTGTGGCTTTTGTGCCGAGGCCTGCCCGGCCAGTTTGCTGCCTCAACAGCTCTTCTGGCATTCCAAAAGCAGTAATTTCGATCAACTCGATAAACACGCGCTGGACGACTGCATCGAGTGTGGCGTGTGCTCCTACGTGTGCCCCAGTTCGATCCCATTGGTGCAGTACTTTCGCGCTTCTAAACATGAAATGCGGATGCGTCGTAACGAGCAACAGCAGGCAGATAAGGCGCGTGAACGTTTCGAAGCGCGCCAACAGCGACTCGAGCGAGAGGCACTTGAACGCGAGGCGACACGTGCAGCACGAAAAGCGGCGGCTAAAGCAAAAGCGGCAGAGTCCAGTCGATTTGCTGATGAAGCCGACCCGGTACAAGCGGCCATTGAGCGAGCTAAGGCGAAAAAAGCAAGGCTTATGCAACAAAGCCAGCAAGGCGCACAAATGAATGCAGAAAGTGCACTCGACAGTTTAAAAACCAAACTTGCGGCACAGCAATCCACCCTGCAGCAGGCCGAAGCGGATGAAAAAAGCGAAAAGATTACGACAGCTCTGCAGGCAAGCATACGCAGACTCGAGCAACAGATAGCCGAATCGGAGACCAAACCGCCGTCAAAGGATGTGGAAGAATGAGTCTTATGCGCACCTCTTCACCGCACCTGAGTGCGGCCAATCCAGTACAGCACGTGATGCAACAGGTTCTGCTGGCTTTGATCCCGGGCCTCATAGCGTTGATTCATTTTTTTGGCCCCGGTGTGATTTTCAATTTACTCGCCGCTTGCGGCTTCGCTGTTCTATGCGAAGCCTTGGTACTACGCCTCAGAGGCTATGATTTACGCTTCTTCCTATCCGACTACAGCGCCCTCGTCACGGGCGCCCTGCTTGCCGTTTCCATACCGCCCTATTCACCCTGGTGGCTGATCTTCATCGGCGCATTTTTCTCTATTGTGGTCGCCAAGCATCTGTTTGGGGGCCTTGGGCAAAATCCGTTTAACCCAGCCATGGTCGGCTACGTTGTGCTTCTCATTTCATTTCCGGTTTATATGACGCATTGGACAGCACCGTCTGATCTCGCAAACACGCCAGGCCTGCTTCAAAGCTTTGCGAGCCTGTGGAGTAACGAGTACTACGATGGCACGACTATGGCCACGCCGCTCGATTTGATGAAGCAAAATGAGGGGCAAATGCTCACATTTCTGTACGCCAACAATCCACAGTTCGGGAGCTATGCGGGGCTCGGCTGGGAATGGGTAAATTTAGGCTTTCTGGCGGGAGGCTTGTGGATGCTCCATAAGAAGCTGTTCACATGGCACGGCCCGGTGGGTATGCTCGCAGCCTTGGGCATTCTAAGCGCTCTTTTTTATGATGATGGTTCGTCTGCCAGCGGCGGCTCCCCTTTATTTCACTGGCTTAGTGGCGCGACCATGTTAGGCGCTTTTTTCATCATAACGGATCCCGCATCGGGCGCGACCTCCAACCTGGGTCGCCTCCTATTCGGCGCCATGGTCGGGGTACTCGTCTATTGTATTCGCGTCTGGGGCAACTATCCCGACGCAGTCGCTTTTGCCGTTTTGCTTCTCAATTTTTGTGCCCCGTTTATCGACTACTACACCATTCCGAAACCCTACGGAACCGAGGATAGTCAGTCATGACTCAAGCGGTGATTACGCGTAGCACACTCACGCTCGCGCTATTTGCGCTCGGGCTGACCGGCATTGTCTCAATGGTCGCTCTGCAAACAGCGGACGCAATCGAAGAAGCCAAGCAGCGTGCCCGTGAGCGCTCTCTCGCCGAACTGATTTCGACAGACTCCTACGATAACCGAATCTTCGATACCGAATTTCCAGCTCCCTCCGCCGACTTTGTTAAACTCAGCCAACACACAGGCGCGCTTAAGGCGAAGCTGGGCGATAGGGTTACCGCAGTGATACTGACGGTCGTAGCGCCAGATGGTTATAGTGGAGATATCGAAATCATGGTGGCCATCAACTCCGAGCTCGCCATCGAAGGTGCGCGCGTCATTGCACATAAAGAAACACCCGGGCTTGGGGATAAGATCGATATCCAAAAATCAGCTTGGATTACGTATTTCGAAGGCGCCAATCTCGATGACGATCATGAAGTCAGGTGGCGTGTTAAAAAAGACGGTGGCGAATTCGACCAATTTACGGGTGCGACTATTACGCCAAGAGCAGTGATCCGTACTCTACATGGCTCATTACTCTACGCGCGAGACCATTATCAAGCGCTGTTTGAACGACCTTTCATCGAGGTGAGCCCCAAAACATTGCAAAGCGAGGGGAAATAAATAATGCCAGACACAAATTACAAAGAACTGGCACGGAATGGGCTCTGGCGTAACAACCCAGCACTCGTGCAGCTTCTGGGACTGTGCCCTCTATTGGCGGTATCATCTAACGTAGCAAATGCGATGGGCCTAGCACTTGCAACCGCGCTGGTTCTAATTCTATCCAGCACCTTGGTATCCGGTGTCAGAAATCTCGTTCCCGACACGATTCGGCTACCCGTATTCGTGATGATCATTGCTGCCGCCGTTACTGTTGCCGAACTGGTGATGCAGGCCCTCACCTACGAGCTCTACCAAATTCTGGGTATATTCCTCCCCCTGATAACCACCAATTGTGCGATCTTGGGAAGAGCCGATGCGTACGCTTCCAAAAACTCAGTCATCCCTGCTTTTGTCGATGCACTCATGATGGGGCTGGGCTTTGGTCTTGTGCTTGTTACACTGGGTATGGCAAGAGAGCTATTAGCCACTGGAGCCCTGTTTGCCGACATGCACTTGCTGTTTGGCGTTGAAGCCCTAAGGTGGCACTGGGTGATCTTCGAAAACTATGAGCCCTTCCTTCTCGCCATACTCCCGCCAGGTGCGTTCCTTCTCACGGGCATGCTGATTGCCCTAAAAAATTGGCTCGACCAAAAGTTTCAGGAACGATTAACGCCTTCTCCTCAGACTCAACCCGCAGGCAGCAAGCGCGTTCGAGTCACCGGCGTGATCAAATAGCCTCAGTCTTCCTGAATCATTTCTAAACCATCGAGAATCTCATCAACGATACTGTCGTCGAGGCCCTCATTCTCGATCTCACACACGTAGGTCACAAACAGCATAAGAGAGCCGGCTTTCAACCACCACTCACGAATAGATGCGTCATCTTCTCTGTAGCGTGTTTCAACGCCATCAAAATCACCTAAAACACAGGCATCCCAGATCAGGCCAGGTTGCTCGGCGTTGTCTCGAGCGAGGGCCTCGATATTTTGATCATCGCCGTCCTCCGCAACAAGATGACTGATCTCAATTGTGCCCACCTCATCGCGATCGGTAATCAATATGCTGTCTTCATCTTGTTCAGCAATCCATTCATCGGGTAGGCCCAAACGCCACCACTGCGTTTCTAATACTCTCATTGGTTTTCCAAATCTAAGGACATCAAAAGTGCGTCTTCACGCTCCGATGTCTGGGTAGGGTAATAGTTCTTGCGGATGCCATCGCGAATGAATCCAAGCTTTTCATAAAGGCGAATAGCGCCCGTATTTGATACGCGAACCTCTAAAAGACAGCGCATTTTGCCTGTTTCGCGCGCCCATAATGCCCCGGTGCTAAAAAGCGATTGTGCCAGGCCCCTTCTTCGATGAGATGGTTTTACAGCAATACTGTAGAGAGAACATTCATCCACTTCGAGGGCCATCACGCAATACGCTACAATCTCATTGTTGGTGCGCACGACAAATGCGCGTTCTCTACTATCGCCTCGGCATGCGGGATAGAATGTTTCCGCACGCCACGTCGTCTCGCCCGCCTCTATTGCAAGACGCGCCAAGTCGTCAATGTCATCTAATGTCGCAATACTTTCGGCACTCTTACCCACTTAGGCAAAACCTTTCCGCTTCATTTCTTCCCAGAGTGTTTTTTTTAGATTTGGGAAACTCAACAAATCGGCTACCGATGGCGCTACCAAAATTTTGGAGGTATCCCATCCTGATAGAAAGAGAGAGCCAGCTCTTTGAGTCACTTCACCAAAGACCAAGATACGCTCGCATTGTGGCTGACAATGCTTGCTCAAAAAACCAGTCAAAGCATGCTGTGCGGCCTCTGACGGATCACTTACTTTATCCAACCCAGGCATAGGCCAATGAAACTCGACAATTTTTATTTCTGAACGATTTTCATTCAGACTCGGCGGATCGCACGCGACACAAATATTACGAAGCAAACTCCAATGTTGAGGGCCTGGTTCAAGCTCCAAAGAAATAGCGGCTAGGCGCGCTGAGCCAGAGCAAAGCACACTGAACTTTGAAGGCAAATTCGCGTCACTCAGATCGCGAGTGCTGGAACGCTCCGGATCCTCAGTGTATCCAGTCGCAGACACCGAGCCAGTCAAAGGGCTAATACCCAGATTTAGCGTGTTGGGGAATACACTGGTATCCGTTATCCCTTCAGCAGGCTGTTGTGATTGAATTCGGACTTCGGGTTCTGGGCGCTTGATATCAGAAGATACAGGATGCACCGAACCCTGTAGAGCCGCCCTGTCGCTCCTTGACTCTTCCCTACGATGACTTTTTGTTAGGCCGCTTTTTATCTGCTCGAATTCGGCGACCTGATCGGATTGGCTTGGTCTTTCGAGCGGCACTCCGGACATAACAGCAGGCTTCGGTTCGCGGAATATAACGCGAAGAGATGGTGCCTGCGTTAATGGGGACAGGGTGGAAAACAGTGGCGTAATACCCACTGCCTCTAAGTAGGCCAGCTTGCGATACCCCGAAATGACGTCTGACTTGCGCATGATATTATGGTGGCTTTAATTTGTTACACCTTCCACTAAAAATGCCTCAAACGCAAGCGTTTGAGGCAAGTCAGGATGTGACCACTAGGTCCCGCAGGGGAAAGTCCAGCTCCTCGAACGCGACCCCGCATCAACATCATCATACGTCAGTGTAATAGTCAATTCATCGCCAATATTACCAACCGCAGTTACAGAAAAATCGACTCGATATGGCCCAAGTTGAGAGGTATTCCCCACAACATACTCGGTAGCACCACCCAAAACGCATGCACCGGTTGCGGCCACATTGATCTCAGCACCCACTGGC
>JAUHWV010000281.1 GCA_030427335.1 Gammaproteobacteria bacterium
TGACTGCTGACTGCTGACTGCTGACTGCTGACTGCTGACTGCTGACTGCTGACTGCTGACTGCTGACTGCTGACTGCTGACTGCTGACTGCTGACTGCTGACTGCTGACTGCTGACTGCTGACTGCTCGCCCAAGGGGTCGGAGTGCACTCCGACCCCTTCGTCTCTGAGACCCCTTGGTCTTTCAGCCGCTTTATTGTAGACCGCTTTTTGCGCTGACTACCGACTACTCGCTACCTGCTACCATTCGCCGGTATTGGGCATCGAAAGCCAGGGTTCTTGCGGCGGCAGATTCTCGCCGGCCTGCAGCAATTCGATCGATATGCCATCGGGCGACCGCACAAACGCCATATGACCATCTCGCGGTGGCCGATTAATGGTTATGCCGGCGGTCTGTAATCGCTCACATACCTTATAGATGTTGTCGACGCGATAAGCTAGGTGCCCAAAGTTGCGCCCCCCCGTGTAGTCTTCGGTATCCCAGTTGTAGGTGATCTCAACTAGCGGGGCCTTGCGTTCCTTAGCCAATTCGACATCCGCGGGTGCAGCCAGAAACACCAAGGTGAAACGGCCTTTTTCGCTATCGTAGCGATTGACCTCAACGAGACCTAAGTGCGTGCAAAAGAATGTGAGTGTTGCCTCCAAGTCTTTTGCTCGGATCATGGTGTGTAAAAACTGCATGACTCGTTCCTAATGCGACGACAAAAATTGCTTGATAATGTCACGGTAACTCCGACTCACTTTGAGCTTAGTACCGTTGCTTAAGCTTAGAGAGTATTCGCCGTTCGTCAAGGCTTGTGCGCCTGCTATGAGCTGAGAGTTCACGATGGTTGAGCGGTGGATGCGCAGGAATTGGTCTGGATTCAAGCGATCGTTAAGCTGTCGCATCGTAATACGCATGATGTGGGTCTCGCCGTTGGCATGAACACACATGTAGTCACCCGCGGCATCGATCCACTCGATGTCGGCAACTCGAATTAGGGTGATATCGCTACCGTCCTTGATCGCCAATTTTTCGGGCCACGCCGGTGGCTCTGGCTTGTCATTTGTGTCTGGCTCGGTGGGCTCCGCAGCCGCTTTCGCGGAAACCATAAGGTCTATAAAAGCTTGCTTGGGGTTGTTTTGGTTAAGTGCTAAACGCTCCGCGGCTTGCTCCACGGCGTCTTTCAGGCGCTCTTCCTCGATGGGTTTTAGAAGGTAATCGATGGCGTGCACTTTAAAGGCATCCACTGCGTACTGGTCATACGCTGTGGTAAAGATAACCAGAGGAAGTTGGTCACTTTGAAGATTCTTGATGACATCAAAACCACTCATGCCTGGCATTTGAATATCCAGAAACAGCAGGTCGGGTTCGAGTTCGTGTACCAGCTCAATCGCTTCAAAACCATTCGCCGCCTCGCCTACTAACTCAATTGCTTGGATTGACTCGAGCCGCCGCCGAAGCCCCCGTCGGGCTAATTCTTCATCGTCTACTAAGATCGCGCGAATACTCATGCGGTGCTCTCCTCAGAAAAGGGCAAGTTGATGGTGACGGTCAGACCGTGGGGAAGGGTTTTTGTCAGCATAATGCTCGATTTGTTGCCGTACAGCGTACGAAGGCGTTCACGGCAATTTTCTAGGCCCACGCCGCTGCCCTGGGGTTTAGTGCCTTGACTCATATCTATCCCCGGGCCGTTGTCGGAGATGATCAGCTGCAGCTGGTCACCGTCTTTATGTGCACTGATGCCAATGGAGCCCCCATTGATGGCCTGACTGATGCCGTATTTAATCGCGTTTTCGACTAAGGGTTGAAGAATCAGCGACGGCACGAGCGCTTTTTGTACCGCTGGATCGATAGAGAACAACACCTCCAGCCGGGATCCGAAGCGCACCTGTTCAATATCTAAATACAGTTTCAGTGCGGCCACTTCGTCGTCAACGGTGACCTGCAGCATGGGATCGCTCTCGAGTGAGTGGCGCAGGAAGCGCGAAAGCTTATTGATCATATCCGATGCGAGCTTGGTGTCTTCGTCGAGAACAAGCGTCGAAATGGCGTTCAGCGTATTAAATAAAAAGTGAGGGTTGAGCTGATAGCGTAGCATCTTGAGCTGCGCTTCATTGGCAATCGAAGCGGCCTTAAGCGCACGCTCTTTCGCGTCCTGCAGCAAGATGTAGTATTTGATTCCAAAGTAGAGCGCGCTCCATCCGAACATTACCCAGGCGGCTGATATTGCGCCCTCCAAATAAGCATAGAACTCGGCGCTGGATTCGATGCCAAACGCCGCTTTTTGTTCGGGGAATAGCGTGAAAAAGACAATCGAGCGCATGATCATCCAGATGACGCCGGCAAAATAAGAACCCAGCAGGAAAGGCAAGAGACGCGCAATAAAGCGCATCTCCCACGTAAAAGCGTAGAGCCAACGCAGGCCTAGAGTGATTACCAAGCCTATCGAGGCAATTATTGGAACATAGAACTCATAGTTTGTGGGCGGATCACCCCAAACCGACGCGCCAAGGTAAAACGACAGAGCCCAACCAGACCAACCGGCGGCCTGGAGCACCCAAAAGAGGCGGTTTTTCTGTTCGGGATCGCTCAAATTCATGGG
>JAUHWV010000059.1 GCA_030427335.1 Gammaproteobacteria bacterium
TGATCTGACCACCCATAGAAGCAAGCTAAAGCCAACCAGTGCGCTCACCAAAGGATAAATCCAAGACGGCAAACCCGCATCTTGAATGGATTCCTCGCCTTTCGTTACGACCTTAGGAGAGACTGGTGACGCTTGAATATCGACGTACATAGGTAGCTCGCGAATCAACTCCAAAGCTTCAACACGCACCGTGAGCTTATGCACGCCCGGATTTGAAAAAGGCGGCACAGCGACTCGATACTCGCCGCTGCTGGGCGCCGGATACCGCGCACTGACATCAATCAATTCGCTCGATCCGCTGGGCTCTTGTATTCGCAGGGTAATGGAAAAAGCTTCAAGCAGCGCTTGGGCTGCAATAACGCCTTTTCGATCTAGCAAGCGAATACCCAATTCAGCTGGCGTATCCAAGGGCAAGGAATTCGGCAGCGGATCGACATCGATAGAGAGATCCGACACGACCGTTATGCGATTTTCTTCGCTTTTGGGGGCCACTAATCGCCACAATCCGGGTCGTGGCGCATCGACCGTCACCAATGAGAACTTCTCATTGCTGAACCACTGCACCCCATTACCGCTTACATCCGCTTCAAGGCTTCGGTTCTCCGGATCAATCAGCGATATTTTGGTGCGTTCTTCGTTACCCGAGAAAATCAAGGCCGTAAGCTGTTGCACGCCCGCATCAATTTGGAACTGCCCACCCTCGATCGGCACCCGAGCCGTGGGCGCGACCATCTCCAATGCCTGCAAGAAAACTCGGGTAAGCGAATCGGCGCTTTCCGCCTTCTCGGCCAAGCCACGTGTCGATTCTGCCAAACGCCGTAAAAAAGCCCAGTCGGCATCGTTCGATAAAGCAATAGTGTGCACCGGAACCCCCGTTTCACCGAGTATAGGGGCGCGTTGCTCAAGCATCGATCGAGCTGCGTTAACGTTTGCAATTGCGGAACTGGAGACATCAACCTTGCCATCAGTCAGCAAAACAACGCTGGTTCGGTATCCTGGATCCAATCGACCTAAATCATACAAGGCCGCATCAACTGCAGCCGGGATATTGGTGCGCTGACCCGAATTATCGATGGCGCGCACAGATGCAACGGCTCGCTCTCGCCAAGCATCATCGATCTCTACGTGCGGCATTAAGGTTCGAACGCCATCTCCGAATAACCAGACTCCAGCTTTGGACCCGGGAGGCAAAAGACGGACCAAGAGCTCAAGTGCTGGCGCCCTCAAGTTCGTGGGATCCGAACTTTTCATGCTGCCTGAAATGTCAATAAGAATTCGCACATCGGGATGCCCAGCTATAGGATCTTGTGCTGTAGCAAGGGCGTTAAAAAAAACACTGAGAAACAACCCCAGACCTAAAACTAAGCGTTTCATGAAGACTCTCGCATGCGCCGGCCCCACAGGGCCCAAATCGCCGTATGTAACAATCCCACACCTAAACCGAAAACCATAGCTGTCATCAATGGTCTTATCGCGTGTTGCGCTTCATCGACCCCCGAGAAGGTCAATTGGAATACTGCTACGATAATCGCCGGTGCAAAGGTCTCAACTTCGGGGGACGCATAGGCAGGCGTTAACAGGACCGCAGCGCCTAGCCAAAACAGACAAGCTGTTGACCAGCGTGACCAACCGCTCGACCGAAGCCATACAAAGAGGATGATTAGGGCCAGCAGTGCTGCACCACAATAAGCCAACAGTGCCGATATGTAGGATTCTGTCTCTAACACAAAGCTATTCGACCCAGGTTACAATGTGCTCATCGTACCCTTCTGGATGAACAAATTCATCTGATATTGAACGTCCGCGAATAGATATACCCGCCTTATGTACGGAGTTTTTGTCTCCCGTCTCCAGATAATGCCACGCCGGCAGAGGTTCCCCGAGAGACCGTAGGCGATAGGCACAGGTGGCCGGCAAAAAATTCAACTCCGCGACATTCCACTCTTTCAGATCAATACAGTTAGGTACCTTTATCTTGCGCTGCGTGTAGCACGAGCAGGCGCACGTCGATTCATCGAGATACTGGCATCGGACTTTGGTAAAAAAAATTTCATCTGTCTGCTCGTCTTGCAGCTTGTGCAAACAGCACTTGGCACAACCGTCGCAAAGCGCTTCCCATTGAGCTTCATCGAGTTGTTCAAGCGTTAACTCATTCCACCAACTCATTATTTTCCCCAGTCATCCATCGGATCTTCAGCCGGTGGGAACTGCAGGTAGAATCCTTTGGTTTGGAGCGCCTCAATAACAGTAGTCACTTCCGCATTCGCAAGGACCTTCTCTGGCGTTAACAGCAATAGCAGACTCTTACGTAATCTCCCCAAAGGTTTCAGCAAAGGCTCTGGCACCTCCTTCAAATCGGTATCCTTGGGAACGTACAAGTAATAACCTGGCTTTCGCTCGCTGGCGTAGATTTGCGTTAGCACTTTGCTCATGAGTTGCTCTCTATTTCCTGTGACAAGGCTGTTACGAATGGTAAGCGCCACCCCTGCCAGTGCACTGGCATTGAGCCCGAGCCGAATTCGCATACCCAATACTGATAGTCTCGTTTGTTGAACACCAGCTCCGGCGCCACATTCAAATCCGACGCCATCAAGTTAACACGCTCTTTTAGACGCTTCTGCAGCGCGCGTTGCGCTGAAGAGAGAGGCCCCGCGGGCGGTGGCGGCAAACTCGATTCTGGAAGCCCCTCAACCTCGGCCGCACAATCGACCACCCGCTTCTCATAGCGTAATAAATGTTTGCCACCCGCCTTTAAAATCACATGAGCCGCTTTGGGGTTTTGGGCGAGATCAAATAGGATTTTATCGTCAATGATCCAACTTCGCGGTTTATCGCGTTCTCGAGCAAGCGTTTCTCTCATCTCTCCCAACGCGCTTAGTAAAGCGACCTGACGCGGGGACAAGCGCCACGCGTTTTTACTGCGCGAAACAACATCAAATCGATCTGATCCGATACTCGCTGCAGCTCGGCGTCCCTCCTCTAACACCCACTCAAACCGATTATTCTCTTTCAATTTGTTTTTTAAATGCGTAAATACGGGGTAGAGATAGGCAACGTCAGCCACCGCGTAAAAACACTGACTCTCAGATAAGGGTCTTTTCAACCAGTCCGAGCGGGTCTCGCCTTTGTCGAGCTCAATGCCGATGATCTCCTGCACCAGCGCTCTAAACCCGACGCCTTGGTCAAATCCGAGCAAAGCCGCCGCCACCTGCGTATCGAACCATGCACGGGCTTCGACACCGAGCCAACGGCTTATAACCTCCAAGTCCTCGCTACCCGAGTGCACGACTTTAAGGACATCATCGCTTTGAAAAAAAGCCCTAATGGCACTGAGATCATCAAGACTCAATGGGTCGATTAGATAGTGTGCATGGCCAGCACTGAGTTGCAGCAGCGCCACCTGAGGATAATAAGTTCTCTCCCGCACAAACTCTGTATCGATGGCGACAGCAGGAAACGACGACAGATCAACCAGCGCGCGCTCGAGCTCAAGTGTGGATGCGACCCATGTCCAAGCCAGTTCATTCAAGAGGGCGACGTCCTTTAAATGCGTGCGCAAGGGTCGAGCTGTCAACATAATCGAGCTCCCCCCCCATGGGCACGCCTCGCGCTAATGACGACACGGCAACATGCATCGCTTTCACTTGCTGCGCGATGTAGTGGGCCGTAGCCTCGCCCTCCACCGTTGAGCTGGTCGCCAATATGACCTCGCTGACTTGACCCGACTTGATCCGCTCATCAAGCAAGTCAAGACCGAGCTGTTTTGGACCCACGCCATCGAGAGGTGAAAGATGCCCAAGCAATACGTGGTAGACCCCATTGTAAAGTCCAGTCGCCTCAATCGACATGAGATCGGACGGGGTTTCAACAACGCAGATTAAGGAGTTATCTCGGCGATTATCACAACAAATTTCGCAGGTCTCATTATCCGTAAAATTCCGGCAAGATGCACAGTGGACAATGTGCTCTACCGCATGAGACAGCGCTTCAGCCAGAACTCGAGCTCCGGCCCTGTCGTTTTGCAGCAAATGGAGGCTCATACGCCCTGCCGTTTTAGCACCGACACCCGGCAAACACCGCAAGGCTTCATTCAAACGATTCAAGGCCGATGGTATTTTCATACGCAATTAAAACGGTAACTTCATGCCGGCAGGCAAATCAATACCGCCTGTCAGTTGAGACATTTTTTCTTTGTTCTGTTCTTCAACGCGACGAACTGCATCGTTCACGGCCGCAGCCAGCAGGTCTTCCAACATGGTTTTCTCCTCGCTGAGGAGGCTCGGGTCGATAGTGACTCGAGTGACGTCGTGTCGCCCTGTCATTTCAACTTGCACAAGACCTGCCCCAGACTGTCCAAGCACTTTGAGTGAGGCGATCTCGTCTTGCATTGACTGCATTTTTTCCTGCATCGCCTGAGCCTGCTTCATCAGATCGCCCAAACCACCACCCTTAAACACGTGTACCTCCTGGCTTAATTGAATCGACTAGTAACTCGCCATCGAAATTTTGACACAGCGCGATGACGACTTCATCTGTTTGCATCCGGTGTTTGGCTTCCTCTAAAGCCAGAGCGCGTCGCTCAGCGATCCACTTTGCGGGTGTTTGCTCGACATTACCAATTTTAATGGTAACCGTACGCCTGATGCCCTCAGCTTGGGCGAGTGCCGCGGTTAGCTTTTCCACATGTGAGGTATTAAACAAAGAGGCATTTTCACTACAAAGAACAAATTCAGCGCCATCGGCTGTGACCGACACGCACTGGCAGTGAGACGCCACATTTTCCAGAATACCGGTCAGACCCAATGAACTAAAGGATTGAGGCCAAGTCGCCCGATCGAGTCGAAACCCACCGCTTCCGGCGTCCGAGTCGGGTTCAAACTTTTTTCCGGATTCCACCTCGGGCTCAATTGGAGCGGAAACCGCGTGATCGTCAGAAACATCCGCCAATGCTTCATTGTATGACAAGGCATCTACAGCCGGAGCGGGATAATCAAAGTCTTCTACTGTAACCGATCTAGGCTGCTCATTCGCATTCAGTGTCGCACCCTTTTCAGGCACGGGCTCATTGATATTCGGTGCCTCACCCCTTTCAGGCATGGGCTCATTGATATTCGGTGCCTCACCCCTTTCACGCGCGGGCTCATTGATATTCGGTGCCTCACCCCTTTCACGCGCGGGCTCATTGATATTCGGTACCACCCCCCGTTCAGACACGGGCTCATTGATATTCGGTGCCACGCCCCTTGCAGGTATGGGCTCTTTGACGTTCGGTGCTGCACCTGTTGCCGGCATGTTAGCTGCGAGCTCGAACTCAACCATTTGGCCCTCACCCACGAACACCGCACCGGGTCTAAACGCCAAAAGCCGCAGCAAAATCATTTCAAAGGCCGCTTTCGGATCACCGGTATCATGCAACTCGGATCGCCCTTTCGATAACATTTGATAGAACAGCTGGACGTCTTCGGCGCTAAACTGCGACGCAAATGAAGCCACGTGAGGCGAGTCAGGATCGGCGGAGTCGATCTGACCGACCCATTGAGCTAAAGCTATTTGGTGGAACCACTGCATCAAACCGTCGAGTGCTTTCAAGTAATCCACGCCATGCTCAGCCATATGATCGGATGCGGCAATAAGGCTTGCTGCATCCGATTGCGAAAGGGCTTGAATGACAGGGACAACATTGGCGGCTGAAATTGTGCCCAACATCGTTGCAACATCAGCGTGCACCAGCCGTCCACCGCCGTGAGCAATGGCTTGATCGGTCAAGCTAAGGGCGTCACGCATACTGCCTTCTGCGGACCGAGCAATTTCGGCAAGCGCGGCTGCCTCGGCCGAGATTAGCTCTCGCTCTAGCACAAAACCCAAGTGATCCGCTATTTTATCTCGCCCCAAGTTCTTTAGATGAAACTGCAAACAGCGCGAGAGTACCGTTGCCGGCAATTTCTGCGGATCCGTGGTCGCCAATAAAAACTTAGCGTGCTCCGGCGGCTCTTCTAGCGTTTTTAACAAGGCATTGAACGAATTCGTTGAGAGCATGTGCACTTCGTCGATCAGATAAATCTTAAATCGCGAACGCGAAGGGGCGTATTGCACGTTCTCAAGCAATTCTCGAGTGTCCTCGACTTTCGTTCGAGAGGCTGCGTCGACTTCAATTAGGTCTACACTGCGACCCTCGGTGATTTCTTTGCAGGCGCTACATACACCACAGGGCTCGGAGCTCACACCTTGTTCACAATTCAGACATTTAGCCAACACGCGCGCAACGGTGGTTTTACCCACGCCGCGCGTTCCGGTAAACAAGTAGGCGTGGTGCAAACGATTGTGGTCGAGCGCGTTAATCAGAGCCTTTAGCACATGCTCCTGCCCCACCATCTCGCGAAAGATTTGTGGCCGGTATTTACGGGCTAATACAGTGTACGCCATTGAGCACGCTCGTTTTTAATCTTGATTGGCTAGAATACACCAGCGATGCGGAAAGCGGAAATTGGAGGCCGCCCAAACAGCCACACCCCGGCACACGACGCATTGATTACCGTTGCTCCCTTCCGGGCCTGGCGGGGTTCACCAACTGTCGTTGCGAGGGGACCGTCTGGGCGACCATAGTGTCCTCTTGCGAAGGCGCGCATGGTCTCAAAATACAGGCCAGCTTGCAAGGCATAATCAAGCCCGAATCGGTGCAAAGAAGTTCATGCCGACCACTTACATTGACATAAGTGTAAGGAACTCTTACATTATGTAAGAACTCCTTACTTAGAGCCTCGCCATGCCCCTCGAACCGACCACCATGAAAACGCGACTCCTCAGCATTAGCTGTGCCGTTATGTTTGCTGCGACCGCCACTTATCTGCTGTACGCCACCAAACCTGCAGCATCCGTCGAAACAAACGCGGCAGCACTCGATGCCGAAGTAATAAACTACAAGCAACAAGATCAGTATGAAAAGACACTGACCTATGCAGGCATTATTAAAGCGGAAAATGAAACCCGTCTCGCTTTCGAGATCGGCGGGACCATCTCGACGCTTAACTTTCGACTCGGAGACACCGGGACTGCAGGAACTGTAGCAGCTGAATTAGATACACGGACATTGGCAGCACAACTTGAGGCGACGCGAGCACAACTCAAACAGGCCCAAGCACAGCGAGATCTAGCCGAACTCCAGTTCAATCGAGCGGCCAAGCTGAACGCGAGCGGCTCGGTTTCAGATGACCGCTACGACGAAGCCAAGCTGGGGCTAGCGTCACAAACGGCGCTCGTGGCCTCCCTGCAAGCCAACGTTTCTGCAACCGAAGTAGCACTGTCAAAGGCGAAACTTGTATTACCTTTCAACACAACGATTAATCAACGAATGGTCAGTATCGGCGACGTGGTGGCACCCGGCACGCCAATCTACGATTTAACCAGTCAGAACGGCAGAGAAGCCCACATCGGCGTCCCCTCGCACGTCGCCGCAGAACTGCGTTTAGGCCAAACGCTCACGCTTCACTTGAAGAGCGGAATGGTTGAAGGAATACTCCAAACAATCAGCGATAAAGTGGATCTCAGAACGCGAACACGAACGCTTCGAATCACCCTGCCAGAGAGTGCAGATCCAATACCCGGGGAAGTGGCCGTGCTAAACCATCCAACGTGGGTGAAGTCGAGTGGCGGCTGGCTACCCATGACAGCTATCACCGAGGGCAATCGTGGCTTGTGGACCGCTCTTCGCGTAACCACAAACGACTCCGGCGCCATCATCACGCAAAGAGCCGCCGTCGAAATTATCGACTTTGACGGAGATCGGGTTTTTGTACGCGGAACCCTACAAGACGGCGACCAGGTTGTTGCCAGCGGCACACATCGTGTCGTGCCGGGCATGATGATCAAACCGGTGGAGACAAGCCGATGATCGCGCAGTCTCTATACGACAAAGGGCGCTATCTCGCTCTGATCATCGTCGTGATCATTGCCGTCAGCCTGAACGCGTTTCAACAGCTCGCCCGCCAAGAAGATCCCACCATGATGAATTTCGTGGCGACGGTAACCACGGTATTTCCCGGAGCAACCCCCGATCGGGTCGAGGCGCTTATAACCCGCCCCATTGAGGAAGAGCTGCGACAAATCCCGCAAATCGCCGAATTAAACTCAAGCAGTAATGCCGGCATTTCATTTATTAATATGCGCCTTTCAGACTTCCTCACTAATGAAGAAATGGAAGCGGCCTGGGGTGAGATACGAGATGCCCTAGACGACGCAAGTCTGCGTTTCCCAGAAGGTGCGGGCAGCCCAATGTTTGACGACGACCGACTGATCGCCTATACCATGATTGTCGCAATCACTGGCCCAGATGGCACCGACGTACCGATTGGTGTACTGAGCCGAGCCGCAGCCAATTTCGCGGATTTTGCGCGCAATTTCAGCGGCACTCGAATGGTGGATCTTTACGGAGAGGCCGAGGAAGAAGTGCTGGTTTCGGTTGATCAAGCACAACTTTTGATGAGGGGTCTCACGCTGCAAGACGTCATCATGGCAATTCGCAATGCCGACTCCAAACGCCCCGCGGGTCTGACACAAGGCCAAGACAACAACCTGTTGGTCGAACTAAAAAGCCAGTTTGATAACATTGGAGAGTTAAGCCAAATCGTCATTCAAACCGCCACCAATGGCTCGGTCACGAGACTCACTGACGTCGCCTCTCTCTCCAAACAAGAAAAAACACCCGTACCGGGCTACGTTATCACCGATGGTCAGCGCGGCATTCTAGTCGGCATTGCGATGGAAACAGGCAGACAAGTGGATGTCTGGACCGACCAGCTGGCCGCCGCGATCGAGGACTATCGCCTAACGTCAGGAGACGGACTGAATTTCCAAATCTCATACGATCAAGGCACCTACAGCGAAGAGCGCTTAAGTGCCGTCTTCAGCAACCTTGTCATCGGTATATCACTGGTCATTGGTGTGCTATTGCTGACACTGGGGTGGAGAGCGGCAATCGTTGTATCCATAATTCTGCCCCTATGCGCTCTGACTTCATTGACTATCATGCAGATGATTAATCTACCTCTGCATCAGATGTCAATCACGGGGCTGATCGTAGCGCTGGGTCTCCTGGTGGACGGATCGATCGTTATGACCGATGAAATACGGAAACGATTGGCTGACGGCGTGACGAGAAGACAGGCGATTGAACTGAGCGTCACCCGCATGAAGGTTCCTCTTCTCAGCTCAACGGTTACCACTGTGCTCACCTTCTTGCCGCTTGCCTTGTTGCCGGGTCCAGCTGGATCTTTCATGGGATCGATCGCGACTTCTGTCATTATCATGCTGGTTGTTTCGCTTGTTTTAGCTTTGATCTTAACACCTGTACTCGCGGCTAAGTTGCTGCCTGATGGAGATGCGGAAGGTTTCATGCAGCACGGTGTTACTATCAAACCACTGAGCACCCTACTAAAATCCTCCTTACTCTGGTCACTGCGCTACCCCAAGGAATCGATTTTTGCAGCGCTAATGTTGCCTCTTGTGGGTATTTTAGCTTTCCCCACACTCACCGCGCAGTTCTTTCCGGGCACCGATCGAGATCAGCTGTACATCCAAGTTAAACTCCCCAACGGGCGCTCCATTGATGAGACCATGGCGACCGCACGAGCGATGGATGAGGTGGTTCGGACCCATCCTCAAATAAGGCGTATTGATTGGACCGTAGGCGAGAGCGCACCACCCTTCTACTACAACATGTATCGGCGTATGGATGGTGTGTCGACCTGGGCAGAAGCCTTGGTTCTCACCAAGGAACAAAAGCTGACCGATGCCACCATCCGGGAACTGCAGACCCAGCTTGACCACCTCTTCCCGCAGGCGCGAACCGTTGTTCGGGGGATCGACCAAGGGCCACCAGTAGATGCGCCCCTCGAAGTCGAGATATACGGGCCCGACTTAAACACGCTGAGAGAGTACGGCAATTTATTCAGAGAGCGCATGACCAAAATCGATGCGGTGACACACACCAGCGCCTCGATTCTTGGTGCACCGCCCAAACTGGAGGTTGCTGTCGACGAGGTGGCTCTAAAGTACACAGGATTTGATGTCGCTTCGCTAGCATCAAACGTCGGCGCCGCACTCTCCGGCGCGGTAAGTGGCGAAATTCTTGAGGGCACCCAGCGCCTACCTATTCGGGTTCGATTGGCCAATGAAAATTGGCAAGGCAGCGACGCCATAAGTCGGCTCCAAGCTCCCACTGGCGCTGCAGGCGAGTCCAGTTTCATTCCGATTCAATCGGTAACCGAGTTCAACTTAGTGCCGAGTTACAGCCCGATCACCCGCTACAATGGCGAGCGGCTGAATACCATCCAAGGATTTTTGACCCGGGGGATACTCCCGGAAGAGGCGCTGAAAGAACTCCAGGCCGATCTGGCTGCAAACCCGATAGAGTTACCGCCCGGATACAAGATCAAGTTCGGAGGCGATTCTGATGAGAGAGCCGAGGTAGTGGGTTACATTATGGCTCCGCTGGGACTGATTATGTCAGCACTGCTGGCGACCATGGTGCTTACATTCAATTCTTGGCGTCTCACGGCCGTTGGCTTGCTTGTGTGTTTTTGCTCAATGACATTAAGCCTGCTTTCGATTGAGGTATTCCGCTACCCCTTCGGTTTGCAGGCATTAATCGGTGTCATAGGATCCATAGGTGTATCCATTAACGCGGCCATTATTATCATCACCGCTTTACAGATCGACAAAGCCTCCACAGAGGGCTCCGTCACAGATATCTGCGGCGTTGTTATGGATTCGAGCCGTCACATCGTATCCACGACTATCACTACCTTCGGCGGATTCTTGCCTCTTATTCTGGAGGGAAGTCAGTTCTGGCCACCTTTCGCAATGGCAATCGCTGGCGGGGTTTTATTGTCTACCCTGATCAGTTTTTATCTGGTGCCACCCGCGTTTCTTCTGATCACTCGGCGAGGCAAAAGCGTGAGCGCTGCACCGATGATGGAAACCCTACTCACAGATCGGGTTGCACAATGAGCCAGTCCAATCCCGCAAGCAATTACCACCACGGTGATCTCCGCAATGCGCTCATTTTAGCCGCAACCGAGCTCATCGAAGAACGAGGCAGTATCGAATTCAGCATCGCAGAAGCTGCGCGGCGTGCCGGGGTCAGTTCAGGAGCGCCATATCGCCATTTTAAAGATAAAGAAGCGCTACTCGTCGCCGTGGCAGAACTCGGTTTTATGGGTTTGCAACAAGCCATTGAGGACGCCATCACCCCACTTCCCCTTGGCTCAATCGAGCGCATAATCGCGTCGGGACATGCCTACATGCGCTATGTAATCGAGAAACACGCCTACTACGATTTGATGTGGGGCGAAAGCTTAGCTGACTACCATGATAAGGTTTGGTCAACCGAACAAACGGGGGACGCACTCACCTTGAGCCCATCGATTCAAGGGTTCAATCAGCTAGTCGATTTAGTCCAGGAATGGGTGGACGCCGAAGGTATTAACAATTCAGCGCGTGAAATCGCAGTAAAATTACTGGCGACCGGGCATGGGCTAGTAGGGTTACATATAAGCCGGCGCCTACATCGCCTAGCGCCCGGTCTATGCGTGTATGACTGCTTAACAAGCTCCGCCTACACCTTCCTAAATGGCGTGAAAGAGCAAGAAGGGGCTCAATCTATGAGCCCCTCTCTTCACATTTGATACTCTGGAACCGTCACCACCATGCCGTCTAGGTCACTGGTGACCTGAATCTGGCAACTCAGGCGTGAATTGGACTCACGATCTGGGCGCATGCTCAACATGGCATCTTCCAGCTCGTCTTGTGGGCCCAGCTTGTCGTAGAAGGCCGGGTCGACAAATACGTGGCAGGTACCGCAGGCACAGCCGCCGCCGCAATCGGCGTCGATCCCGTCAACTCCTTTAGAAATCGCATTCTCCATCAGCGAACGTCCTTCCTCGGCATCGATTGTCATGCTGTCGCCGTTATGCTGAATAAACGTGATTGTTACCATCTTCTTCTCCTTTCATTGAGCGGGTCAGTGTAGCGCAACGCGCAGACTTTTAGCGGTCTTTTTTTGACACAATAAGAAAAATTTTGCACACTAAGCGCTCGAGTCAACGGTGTCAACATGCAGCGGAAAACCAAAGGATTTATTCCCAGTCTCTACACCCGCATCACGGCACGGGTTCTAGGCCTGCAAGAGCGGGACCTGCCCGCCATCCTGTCCGGTAGCGGGCACGATCCCAGTATTTTAATGCCGGGCGACAATACGCTCATCACGGCCGAGAGCCAAATGGTGATTCTGGACAACGCTCGTAAACTCCACGGCAAACCCGGCTTGGGATTGCTCGTAGGGCACCAACTCACGCCGAATACCTTTGGCCCAATCGGCTATTTAGCTCTCAGCAGCCCTACTTTACTACGAGCGCTCATGGCCTTACGCGACTTCCTCCCACTGAGAATCTCTTTCACTCATTTGGACCTCGTCGAAACAGACGAGTACCTACTTTGCAAACTCAAAATCACGCTTCCAGTGAGCCAACCCAATTTCATACATCTGACCGAGTGCTTCGCCCTAGTGGTCCGATCGCTTATGAACAGTGTTGTGGGCGAACCGCTTGAGGGAGTCCGGTTCCAGTTTTCTTACCCAGCTCCGGTCTATGCAGATGACTATAAAAAGGCGTTCGGGCAGACAGTCGAATTCGATGCGGGCTATGACGCTGTTTTAGTACCGCGTCGATTCATGCACCTAGCTAACAGCTCAAGCGACACCGCATCGTATCAGCGGGCTCGCGACCTGTGTGAGGAATTGCTGCAATCGGCCCCCAGAACACACCTAACGCTTGCCGATCGCCTGCGTCAGCTCATGTTATCTCAACCGGCGGCGACCGTGAGCGAAGATATGCTTGCCAGCGCTATGTTTACCTCGAAACGAACGATTGCACGTCGCCTGGCTGCCGAAGGAACGAGCTACCGTCAAGTTCGT
>JAUHWV010000282.1 GCA_030427335.1 Gammaproteobacteria bacterium
CCTTCATGAGCACTTACTTAATTTCAACTCGACGATTTTGCGACCAGCTTACTTCGCTAGAGCCGTAAGAAACGGGCTTCTCTTCGCCGTAGCTGATGCTTTCAAGACGCGAACCAGGAATACCCTTGACCATCATGTAGTCGCGAACCGCGTTGGCACGACGCTCACCCAGAGCAATGTTGTACTCACGGGTGCCGCGCTCATCGGTATGCCCCTCTAGACGCACTGAAGCACCGGTCTTCTTCAACAAAGCCACTTGCTTATCCAAGATAGCGCGACCCGCGTCCGTTAACGCTGAGCTGTCGAACTCAAAGTAAACCACGCTACCAGCCATCCGGGCTGCGTCTTCTAAACGTCGCAACTCAGCTGCGGCTTCCGCACGTGCGCGCTCTGCTGCAGCCGCTTCGGCTGCGGCTTGAGCCTCTGCTGCAGCCTGCGCTTCGGCTGCCGCTGCTGCGGCCGCTTCTTGCTCTTTAGTGTCTGTGCCCGAACATGCAGCCAAAAATAGGCTCAAAAACGCTACGGTCGCGATAGTGCGAAATTGTGGACGCTGTTTCATGTTTCATTCCTTCCTTTGAGGGTTGTACTGTGATTGTTACAACACTAGGGACGTTTGGGTAAATAAGGAGACCACGAGGGCTCTCTTACTTCGCCACTCCGCGCTGGGAGATTGAACCGAGCACCACCGTCTACCGACACCGCTGCTAGGATACCGCGTCCCGCTTGTTTCGTTGCATAGAGTACCATAGACCCATTGGGTGCGATACTCGGGCTCTCGTCTAAATCAGTTGATGTCAACGAAGTCATACGCCGCGTTTCGATATCGTACACGGCGATCTTATAATCACCATCTTGCTGATGCACCAAAACCACGTTGCGGCCATCTTGAGCAACCCGCGCACGAGCATTATAGGAGCCCTCAAAGGTGACACGATCCGTTAATCCCGTTACGAAATCGTAGCGGTAAATTTGCGGCCGCCCACCGCGATCCGAGGTAAACAGCAAGGATTTCCCATCCGGCATCCAGGTCGGCTCTGTATCGATGTTGTAGTGTCGCGTGATTCGCTCTAGTTGATAGGTAGCTAAATCCAATACGTATATGTCCGGACTCCCATCTTTAGACAGCACCATCGCCATGCGCTTACCATCGGGCGACCAAGCCGGCGAGCCGTTTAGTCCTCGGAATGCCGTAAGCTGCTCTCGCGCACCCGTAGTCAGGTTCTGCCTAAAAATAGCTGGACGCGAGGTCTCGAACGAAACGTAGGCGATCTCTGTTGCATCGGGTGACCACGTAGGTGCGAGAATGGGTTCGCGAGACGCCAGCAACACTTTGGGGCGAGCGCCATCGGAATCCGCTAAGGTGAGCTCGTAATAGTCTTTCTCACCCGGAACGGGGGTTACGGCAACGTAGAGCAACTTAGTCGCGAACGCACCGGGAATACCCGTTAGCGCCGTATAGACGCGATCAGCAATACGATGCGCTAACATCCGCGCATCCGATGTGGGTGCGCGCTCACTACCTTGAATGACTAAGGTCTGCTTGATGACGTCATAGAGTGCAAAGTCCGCCACCAACTCGACACCCGGCGTGATGCTACCAATCAATAAGTATTGCGCATTCACCATGCGCCAGTCGCGAAAGAAAATATCTTCATCACGCGAAGGCGTGCCGAGCATGTTCTCGCGGGCCACAGGCGTGAATTGGCCGCTGCGGTACAGGTCATTCTCGACAATATACGCGATATCTTCCGGCGGCAAGCCAACACCCTCCCAAGCGAAGGGAGAAACCGCAATCACCGTCGGATTGTCGATACCCTGGGTAATTTCGATTACGAGCTCGGCCCGAACCGGCATGGCGAGCACGAATAAAAAGCCCCACACCCACCTTCGTAACGATCGCTTCATCAGTACCTCAGATCCTCTGGCTTAAACAGGAGTTTAAAACGCCTAAACGTCTTTTCAAACTCGCGCGGCGGTAATTTTTGCAGCTCCGGAAACCGAGCCGCTTTCTCAACTGCATTAACCGCGGAGCGATCAAAAGCGGGGTCACCGCTACTTTGCACAATGGTAACGCCGACAATTTCACCCGTCGGGATTAGCTGCAGTTGCAGCACGGTCTGCATCCCATTGCGTGCACTCGGGGGCCTCGACCAGTAATTCACCACCGTTGCGCGAATCAGGGCAGCGTAACTGGCGGCTAAATCTTGGTCCGACACGGCTGTTTCGGCATTAATTGCCGCAGAAATATCCGATTGCGTCAAACGAGCCAACTCCTCTGCCGTAAAACGATTGGCGTCAGGAGATCCGCGCGCTGACTTCTGAGTGGAAGGCGTCACCAAAGTGTTCGGCACCGTGGGCTTTTTGGCACTGACACGGGTATCGATTGGCGCGGTGTTGATATCCACAGATTTGGATGTGAGCTCACTCGACGCAGGTCGATTCGGGATTACCTCCCGAATATCACGCTTCGGCTTGGATTTGGGGATCGAATCTTTCGAGACCAACT
>JAUHWV010000060.1 GCA_030427335.1 Gammaproteobacteria bacterium
AAACTGGACTCTCGTTACGTCGCCGGTGTGAGCTGCCCACGGTGTCATGATTTACTGACTGAAGACCAACGTATGCGTTTTTCAGAGAGACAGAAGCAAATCCAGCTCGCGAAAAAGCGACAAGAGGCTCATATTGGCTCGAGATACTCAGTCACCCAAGGCGATTAGTGTGCGTCGTGAAATCTTAGCCCGGTTCGTAAGCTGATCGGCAATTCAGACGGTGACCAACTCAGTGTTAACTCTTGGCTGTCGCCCTGCGAGATAACCCCAACTAGGTAGGCTTGATCTGAGCGAACTTGAACCAGAGGTCCCCCGGAGGACCCTTTAGAGCTCTGGCAGGACGCCCAACGGTTGGTCGTCGACCAAACGCAGCGTGGGTCGAAAGAGAGCGTTGAGCGACCCTGTTCTAATGCTCCAGCGAAGCCCAGTGCCGTGGCTTTTTCGTTTTCCCAAGGGGCAGCCAG
Organism: Gammaproteobacteria bacterium; assembly: GCA_030427335.1. Taxonomy (GTDB): domain Bacteria; phylum Pseudomonadota; class Gammaproteobacteria; order Pseudomonadales; family Halieaceae; genus Aequoribacter. The sequence goes on from JAUHWV010000060.1 coordinate 465, forward strand.
AGGGAGTCCGGTAAGCTTAGGGTCCTCTACTGGCGCAGTCAGCTTCAATAAGGCCCAGTCGCTGCTGATCGAAGTGCCGCTGCGATACACGCGGGCAGAATAGGATCGGGCTTTTTCTGCTGCGTGGGGGAAGCGTACCCCTATGGTTTTGCTGAGATCCGCGTAGTGCTCAATGCAGTGCCACGCGGTCATAAGCATCGTTGGACGGTTTAGTTCGACACTCTGTAATAGGGTTCCTGAACAACGCTCAGTGTAATGGCGGCGCTGACCTGATTCTCGCTTTTCTGAGGGAACATCAATTGCCGCGATGTTCCGCATCCAAACGGGGCTGGTCTCGCTATAGCGGTCCCGCCCCTCACTGTATGCAAGGAGCGGTGTTAACAGTAATAGCGTGGCGATCCGAACCAACTGCTAGTAGCCGGTTAAGCGATTCAAGCCATTGAGTGCTGCAATACGATATGCTTCGGCCATGGTAGGGTAATTGAAAGTGGTTTCGACGAAATAGCGGATCGTATTGGCATTTGCATCTTGCTTCATAATGGCTTGACCAATATGGATAATTTCTGTGGCTTCCGCGCCAAAACAGTGAATACCCAAGATGGTGAGCTCCCTGGGACAGAACAAAATTTTCAGCATACCCGTGCCTTCGCCTGAGATTTGCCCCCGCGCTGTGTCTTTGAAAAACGCTCGGCCCACCTCGAACGGGATCCGACAGTCGGTGAGTTCACGTTCTGTTCGGCCGACAGAACTGATCTCTGGGATTGTGTAAATTCCCGTCGGCACCTCGTCTATGAACCGAGTTTTACCGCGATCGTCTCCTACGGCGGAGGCGGCGCGCCCTTGATCGTACGCCGCACTCGCCAGAGAGGGCCAGCCGATGACGTCACCCACCGCATAAATATTGGGTACCTCAGTTTGGTACTGTCGATTCACTTTGAGCTGCCCACGTGAATCCGCTTCTAGTCCCACGTTCTCCAGCCCCAAATTTTGTGTGTTACCGCTGCGACCGTTGCACCACAAAAGCGCATCGCCGCGGATACTTTTACCGGATTGTAAGTGAAGAATAACGCCCTCTGGTGTTGCCTCGACTCGTTCATACGTTTCGCGGTGTCGCACCATTACGCCAGAATCTCGAAGGTGATAATCAAGCGCAACTGAAATTTCGTCGTCGAGGAAGGCAAGTAAGTTGTCGAAACTGTTGATCAACTCGACTTTGATCCCCAGACCACTGAAAATTGAGGCATACTCGCAACCGATCACCCCAGCACCATAAATAATCAGTTTTCTGGGCGTGTGTTCTAGATCGAGGATGGTGTCACTGTCATAAACTCGGGAGTGTTCAAATGGGACGTCGGGCGGATGATAGGGGCGAGAGCCTGTTGCAACCACAATTTCCTGAGTTCTTAGCTTCTCGACCGACCCATCGGAGCGCGTGACGCACACCGTGTTGGCATCTTGGATCTGAGCACGCCCACGATAGACGGCGATATTATTACGTCCGTAAAATTTACTGCGCATATCCACCTGCTGTTCAATTACGGATATGGCGTGACGCAGTACGGTGGGGTAGGGGATTTGACGGCTGTGTCCAATTTCTCTGAACAGCGTGCCGTTATTAAATCGCATCAGCTGTTTTACTGTGTGCCGCAAGGCTTTAGATGGAATAGTGCCTCGGTGCGTACAAGCGCCCCCAACCTGCGGGCTCATTTCAATAACAGCAGCCTTCTGCTGATGTTTGGCTGCGTTGAGCGCAGCTGACTCACCCGCTGGGCCGCTTCCAATGACGACAAGATCGAACTCGTGTTTGGGCATGAGCAATTGACTCCCTCAAAACGCGTATTTTACGCGAATAGCCGAACTAGGGGAAATGCGGCTAAGGTCGACACTCTCGCTGTCTCAACGCTACTTCTTTGATTCACGTCAATCAAGCACTGCCCACGAGTCTACCTGATATCTCGATTTTGACCCTGATCAAGGCTCTCCGGGAGCAAAGGCGTACTATCGCGGGATGGGTGATGAACACCCAGATATTGACAGACAGTAGAGGGAACTATGAATACGAAACGTTGGTTAAAACCCGTCATGATGATGTCGGCTATGGGGCTGGTTGCGGCACAGGCGAACGCGTATGAGGCGGGCGATTGGATTGCAAGGGTGGGGGCTATCAAGGTCGCACCAGATGAAAAAAGTGATTCCATTGTTCTACCGACAGCGCCCGCGGCGACAGTTCTCCCCGGCGTTTCTGTTGACAACGACACCCAATTATCTGCAATGGGTGTGTACATGCTGAGTGACTCGCTTGGTGTGGAAGTGCTGGCGGCAACGCCCTTTAGTCATGATATTTCGCTCAATGGTGTGAATATCCCCGCTGGCGATACCAAACATTTGCCGCCCACCGTGAGCGTGCAGTGGTATCCGCGCGGTAACGCCTCTGGTTGGCAGCCTTATCTGGGTCTGGGTTTGAACTACACGACCTTTTTTAGTGAGGACCCATCGAAAGAGCTTACGGACGCATTGGGCGCCTTGATTGGTGCCAATCGAGTCGCACTCAGATTAGAGGACTCCTTTGGACTCGCCGCACAGGCTGGCGTGGATATTCCATTGAACGACCGCTGGTCTCTGAATATGGGCGTATGGTGGGTTGATATTAATACGACCGCGAAAGTTAAGACGGATGTGGGCACGGTTAAGTTTGACGTTGAGCTTGATCCAATGGTTTACAACATTGGGCTAGCGTACCGATTTTAGTCGCTATGTGGTGTCCCCAACACCACTGCTTCGCCCCGCTCATGCGGGGCTTTTTTTTGATTTACACAGCTAGGCAGCGTGGTGCATCAGGCTGTGCCGAACGAGCATCGATAAATTAAATAGTCCCCACGCGATTAGAGCAGCTCCCATGCTGCGTCGAACCCATACGGAATTAAGCCAGCGCGTAAGCCACTGAGCGCCTAAACTGGCAGTTAGCATGGCGGGCAGCGTGCCCACACCAAAGAGCGCCATTAGCAGCGCCGAGTTAATTGGGTCGGCTTGCGTGCTTGACCAAGCTAGTGCACTGTAGATGAGGCCGCAGGGCAAAAACCCCCATGCTGTTCCGAGTAAAAAGGCCTGGTGCGGATGTTTCGCAGGCAGGAGCGGGCGCGTCAGCTTTTGGATGGGTTGCCAGAGGCGGCTACCCACCGATTCAAGCCGTCGTAACCCCAGCCACCAATTGGCTGTATAAAGCCCCATGGCAATTAACATTAATGCGGCGGCGTAGCGAAGCAGCAGACGCCATAAGTCCATTTGTATGGTTGAGGCGGCGGCTCCAAGCGCTGCCCCAATTAAGGCATAACTAGCGACTCGACCTGAATGATAAGCCAAGGGCAGGGCTCGGCGATTCTGACTGCTTAGACCGATTGCGGACGCTATTCCACCGCACATGCCTATGCAGTGGCCAGCGCCGGCGAGCCCCATCAGCAAAGCCGTAGCCATATCTGCATTTGTCATGATGTACTGTCCTTACTTTTGGGTGTCTGTTCTTTAAATTCATCTTCGAACACGATTTGTGCATCGCGGTCGAGATCGTCGTATTGCCCACTATTAATAGCCCACAGCACGAGTTTGAAGGTGATCACACAAAACACGAGCGCGATGGGGATCAAGAAATACAGCGTTTCCATGTTACCTCTGGTTAGGGTGCAGAATTCAATCTGAGCGAGTTCAGAACCACAATAATTGAGCTGAACGACATCCCAAGTGCCGCAAGCCACGGCGGTACGTATCCGGCTGCGGCAAAAGGTATGGCAATGGCGTTATAGCATAGCGCCCAGCCCAAGTTTTCGATAATGATTCGTTTGGTGCGTTTCGCGAGCGAGTAGGTGGTGCAAAGCGCTGTGAGTTGGCTCGACATGATAACCATGTCGGCTTCGGCTTTCGCAATATCGGACGCGTGCGCTACGGCGATGCCTACATCTGCCTTTGCCAAGACTGCGGCATCATTGAGTCCATCCCCGACCATGAGTGTCGTCGCGCCTTCCAGTTGCAGTTTCTCCACGTAGGCGAGCTTGCCCTCCGGCGTAACACCGTGGCACACCTGATCTATCCCTAGTGCGTTTGCGAGAAGCGGAGCTTGGGCGCTTGAATCGCCCGTTAACAGATGTATGCTTTTGCCTTGCGTCTTAAAAAAATTAACGATGGCTTTTGCATCTTTACGGGGGCGATCCTTAACTCCGAAAAAGCCCAGTACGCCGGATTCGTTCGCTAGGGCAAGCCAATGAAGTTGACTCTCTGGCCATTGCTGTGGGCCGCAGAGCCCTTCGATAAATACTTTGTTGCCCAAGCGGTATTCACCGTTTTCGATCTTGAGTCTGACCCCTCGTCCGCTTACGCTTTCTGGTCGCACCGGGCTTGGGTGACTGAGCGCCTCCTCTAGCTCAATGTGCTGGCTGACAGGGGGGTAAGACTTAGCGGGGCTTAACTGGAAAGCAGAGGTAATCGGATGGTTACTGTACTGCTGCATCCGACAGGCTAGGCGGTATAGGCTTTGCTCGGATTCCCCACTCATCGACTGTATCTCGACACAGTCGAAGGTGCCGTCGGTCAGAGTACCGGTTTTGTCAAATACGACCGTGTCCACTTTGGCAAGAACTTCAATGGCGCTTTCGCCGCGCGCGATAACGCCTTGACGGCGCAGTGTCTGAGCCGCGTTGGACAGAGCTGCGGGTGTGGCCAGCCCCAGTGCACATGGGCAACTGACGACCAAGACGGCGAGTGCAACCCAGAATGCCTCAGCGGGATCGTGCTGATACCAATACACAGCGGTTGCCGACGCAATGGTCAGTATAGCGGCGACAAATCGACCGGCGATTTTGTCGGCTATCAAAGCAATTTTCGGCTTGGCCGTTTCCGCGTATAGAATCGCCCGCTCGAGTGCATCTAGACGCGTTGAGCCCGGTAGCGCAGTGACAGTAGCATCGCATGTGCCGTGCGCTATGACCGTACCAGCGTAGAGTGTGTCGCCGACCTCTACAGAGCGTGTGATAGATTCCCCTGTAAATGCGCTTTCATCGACTTCGCAAATGCCTTGCGTCGCCTCTGCATCCAGTGGGACACGGTCTCCTTTAAACAGGCGGATCAGTGTTCCAAGCGCTATGTCGCTGAGCGGCACTTTCCGAACCCCCTCTTGGTTAATTACCGTAGCGGTCTGGGGCATAGCGTCTTGTAAGGTCTGCAGCACCAGGCTGTTTTTAAAGCGGCCTCGTTGTTCAGTAAAGCGCGCCACCAACAGGAAAAAGGTGAACATAACAACGGAATCGAAGTATACCTCACCTGTGCCGGTGAGTGTGGCGTATACCGATGCGGATAACGCCAATCCCAACGCTAGGGCGATGGGTAGGTCCATTATCAGCGCTCCGTGTTGGAGATGTTGCCATGCTGACTTGAAAAAACCGGCAGCGCTGTAATAGGTAACAAACAAGGCAACAGGCAGGCTGACCCAACGCATGAGGCTCTCATACTCGGGTTCCATTCCGTAAATGTGCCCTGCGTGCAGGGCAATGGCGAACATACCTACCTGCATCATGCCCAAGCCGGCGACGGCGAGACGCTTTAATAAGGTACGATGCTCTGTTGCTAGTGCTCTCGTTCGCTCCGATACTTGGAAAGGCTGTACCTGATAGCCAAGATCAGCAATGCTCCGCATGATCTTAGGAATGCTGGCACCGGGCTTGAGTTTCAGTGTCAGTCTTGATTCATTCAGATTAACTCTGGCTGCATAAATGCCATCTTGGTGCAAGACGCGCCTTTCGACCAACCAAGAGCAGGCGGGGCAGGTCATGCCGAGTACGAGTAGGTCAGTTTCGTCCAAGTGCTCATCTGATTCTACGATTTGGTTCGAGTCTGATCCTCGAAGTTCGTAGGCCGAGAAGTCGTCCTCTAGGCTGGCTGTATTTGGTGTTTCGGCAAAATGCGTGCGCTTTCGATAGAAGTCGCCCATCCCCGAGGCGCAAATCAAGTCGGCAACGGCTTTACAGCCAGGGCAACACATCGGCTGCGTTTCGCCATTAATCTCACTGGTCCAAGGTGCGGGTGGTAGCGATTCCCCGCAGTGAAAGCATATGGTGTCTGAAGCCTCCACCAAGGGCATTGAAAGGTTCTCGGAGGTCGTCATACGAACCGCGTTTGAAAACGTGCGTGCCCCAGCAATCGACTTTCATGCCCGTTTTGATATCGAGGGTGGGGCGTAAGGTTAAGGTGCTGCATCGCCAAAATGTTTGGGTTCAAGTCGGCCTGATACCAGCCAAGGTTTCGGTAGCCTGCCGCTGATAGACCAGTGCCAGCCGACTTGGACCGGTTCAGGAAAATCTGCAAACCAGGTTTCATCTGGGCCAGGAAGTAAAGTGATCTTCAGGTCGCGATCAGCTTCAAAAGGGTGTCCCAAGATCAGTTCGGGCGAACTATCGCGAGTGATGTGAGCCAAGCTTGCGTATAGCCGTGTGCCTCGAATCTCAATCGCCGCGCTTATACCGAGTCGTTCCGCATTATCTCGTTCTTCAATACGCTGGTTTATTGCCAGTCCGACTTTGTAGTAATCGTCTATAACGAGGTCGTCGGCCTGATCGAATGCGATCGATACGGTAATCAAACTGGCCGTCACCACCGATCCGAGGAGTGCGATGATAAACCAGGGCCAAAATTCCTTGTACCAAGGCTTTACGTCGTGTTGATCGATTATGGGTCTGCTCATAATGGCTTCATGAACCGTGATTCAATGGTGACAGTTAAGTCAGGATTATCTTCCGCAGTCAGTGAAAAGTGAATCGTTTTCGATGGCACATCTATGGTCTCCGGCGCTGCATTTACTCTGAGCGGAACCGTAAGATCGCCACCCGCTGCGACGATGGGTTCGCTGTTGCCTATGATCTTTGCGCCTTCAAGCCCCGAGATATTCAGCGTGTAGCGGCGCTGTTCGTCGGTCATATTTACGATGTGTATGGTGTAGATATTTTCGATACGACCGTCGGCTGTCTCAACGTACAGCTCCCCTCGGTCGCGCATGACCGTCATTTCTAGGGGTACGCGGTTAATGATGTTGTAGGTAAACACGCCCGTCATGATAGACAGCATGATCGCATAGCCGATGATTCTGGGGCGTAACCAGTGGAAGGTGCCACCCTCTAATTCGTGCTCGCTGGTATAGGAAATCAGATTCCTCGGGTAGTTCATTTTATCCATAACGGAGTCACAGGCGTCTATGCAGAGGGCACAACCAATGCATTCGTATTGCAGACCGTCTCGAATATCGATTCCAGTGGGGCAGACCTGAACACAGAGCTGACAGTCGATGCATTCGCCCAACCCCAGTTCCTTGTAGTCCGCGTTGTGTTTACGAGAGCCTCTGGGGTCTCCGCGCTTTGCATCGTAGGAAACAATAAGCGTGTCTTTATCGAACATAACCGATTGGAATCGAGCATAGGGGCACATGTATTTACACACCTGCTCTCGCATCCAACCTGCATTGATATACGTGGCGAGTGTGAAAAATACGGTCCATGCCACTTGCCAGAACCCCGTGCTCAGCGTCGCCAGTTCGGGAACCAGTTGACGAATCGGGTAGAAGTAGCCTACGAAAGTCATGCCGGTCATGAAGGCCACGAATAACCAGCTAGAATGCTTCATTCCCTTGCGTGCGAACTTTTCTAGACTCATGGGCGCCTTGTCGAGCTTCATTCGCTGGTTGCGGCTTCCCTCAAAACGCTGTTCCAGATACATGAATATCGAGGTCCAGACGGTTTGCGGACAGGTATAACCACACCAGACACGGCCAGCAACCACGGTGACCGCGAACAGGGAGTAGGCTGCGATGATCAATAGGAACGCGAGCATTGAGAAATCTTGCGGCCAGAAGGTCATACCCAAGATATGGAACTTGCGCGCGGGCAGGTCAAATAGTATTGCCTGCCGTCCACCCCATTCGAGCCAAGGAAGTGCAAAGTAACCTATTAACAAGGGCCAGCCTGTGTACAAGCGTAGGCGTTGGAAGAATCCCTCGATTTTGCGTGTGTATATTTTCTCGCGTTTTTGATAGAGGTCTACCTCGGCGACTTCGGCTGGTGCTACTTCATTGAGGTCAATTCGCTGTTCATCGGACATGACTTTCTCTTACCTCACACAGATGTCCCAAACAAATAATGTAAACGCGTAAAAAAAGGGGAACCGCGTCCCCCTCCTTTAGTTAGCCTTCCTTATGAGAGAGGCTGTAAACGTAGGCTGTCAGAATATGAATGCGGTCCTCCGACAGCAGTTTTGCTTGTGCAGGCATCATGCCGTTACGTCCCGCACGAAGGGTTTGAGCGATATCGCTCTCACTGCCACCGTAAAGCCAAATGCCATTGGTTAAATTAGGCGCTCCCATCATTTGATTACCCGTTCCATCCGGCATGTGGCAGGCAGCACAGTACAGTCCGAACTTCTCCGCACCGGCCGCAGCGAGTGCTGGGTCGACAGATCGATTATTCAGATTTAAAAGATGCGCTGTCATTTCTTTAATGCCTTGCTCTCCCAACACCGAGCCCCACGCCGGCATTGCGGCTTGGCGGCCATTAATGAGGGTGTGCTTGATAGCGGCGGGGGTTCCGCCCCACAGCCAGTCGTTGTCGGTTAGGTTGGGGAACCCGTAACCGCCGCGCGCGTCGGCACCGTGACACTGTGCACAGTTATTGCCGAATAAACGCTGCCCCATCTTGAGCACGGCGGGATCTCTGGCGATTTCTTCTACCGGCAAGGCAAGATAGCGGTCGCGCATAGCGCGATACTTCGCTTCTGCTTTCGCTACTTCTTCATCGTGTTGGCCTTCTTGAGTCCAACCAAGAAAGCCTTTGTAGTTACCCATACCGGGATATGCAGCTAGGTAGCCGAGCCCCCATACGATCGTGATGGTGAACATGAAGAACCACCATGCGGGAAGCGGGTTGTCGTATTCCTCAATTCCGTCGTAGACGTGCCCCGTTGTTTCACCGGCGTTTTTGTCTTTTTTACGGTTTGCAAACAACAGCCAAGTAATACCGATAATGGTTATGCTGGTCAGAATAATGACCCAGTTGCTCCAAAAACTACTCATTTATGTGTCTCCTGTGACCGAGTCTTTGATGTCGACTCGTCTGCAAAGGGTAGGGAGGCTGCTTCGTCGAACTCCGCTTTTCGCCGACTGCTGTAGGCCCAAAAACATAAGCCAACAAACGCGATAAACAGTAAAACCGTGCTCAAGCCGCGCAGATCATTAATGTCCATCAACGTTTCTCCGAAAGTACAGTGCCGAGGTTTTGCAAGTAGGCAACGACTGCATCGATCTCGCGCTTTCCTTCTACCGCTGCGCTAGCGCCATCTATATCAGCTTGCGAGTAGGGAACCCCCAAGGCCTGTAGCGTTTGCAGTTTTTTGGGCGTTACCGAGCTATCGATGGTGTTTTCAAAGAGCCATGGGAAGGCGGGCATGTTACTCTCTGGCACCACGTCGCGCGGGTTCATTAAGTGGGCGCGGTGCCAGTCGTCACTGTATCGACCGCCAACACGTGCAAGATCGGGACCGGTCCGTTTCGACCCCCACAGGAAGGGGCGGTCGTAGACGAATTCTCCCGCTACGGAGTAGTGGCCGTAGCGTTCACTCTCGGCTCTCAAGGCCCGAATCATCTGTGAATGACAGGTGTTGCAGCCCTCGCGGATGTATATGTCGCGACCTTCAAGTTGCAGTGCAGTCAGGGGTTTAAGACCCTCGACCGGTTCAGATACCTGTTTTGAGAAGATCAGCGGTACCAACTCCACGAGCGTTCCGAAGCTGATCGCGACGATCGTTAAAACGATCATCAAACCTACATTTTTTTCAATAACTTCATGCTTCATGATCAACTCCTTAGGCGGCGGCAGCTTGAGTGTTAGCGGCTTCTTTCGAATCACCGCGGACAGTCATGTACACGTTGTAGGCCATCAGCAGCATCCCGAGGAAGAAGATTAGCCCACCGGCAAGCCGAACCATGTAGCCAGGGTAGCTCGCAACCAGTGACTCAACGAAGGTATAAGTCAATGTGCCGTCTTGGTTGTAGGCACGCCACATGAGGCCCTGCAGTATGCCGTTCACCCACATGGAGGCAATGTAGAGAACCGTACCAATCGTTGACATCCAAAAGTGGGTGTTAATTAGGTCGGTGCTGTACATCTTTTCTTTGCCAAAGAGCACGGGTATCAGGTGGTATAGTGAGCCGATGGATATCATGGCAACCCAACCCAAGGCTCCAGAATGAACGTGTCCGATTGTCCAGTCGGTGTAGTGACTGAGTGAGTTCACGGTCTTGATCGACATCATGGGACCTTCGAATGTAGACATGCCGTAGAAAGATAAGCTGACCACCAAGAAGCGCAGGATGGGGTCGGAGCGCAGCTTATGCCAGGCGCCTGATAGGGTCATGATGCCGTTGATCATTCCACCCCAGCTGGGTGCAAGAAGAATGAGCGACATGACCATGCCAACACCTTGCGCCCAGTCGGGCAGCGCTGTGTAGTGGAGGTGGTGTGGTCCAGCCCAGATGTAGACCGCGACCAGGGCCCAGAAGTGCACGATACTCAAGCGATAGGAGTACACGGGGCGTTCCGCTTGTTTAGGTACGAAGTAGTACATCATTCCCAAGAAACCCGCAGTGAGAAAGAAGCCTACGGCGTTGTGCCCGTACCACCACTGCACCATGGCGTCAGCGGTGCCCGCGTAAATGCTGTAACCCATGCTCCAGTTCACAGGCAGTACGGCGCTATTGATGATATGGAGCACTGCAACCGTGATGATAAACGACCCGAAAAACCAGTTAGCTACGTAAATGTGGCTGACTTTGCGCTTGGTGATGGTGCCGAAGAACACAAAGGCGTAAGCGACCCAAACGATGGCGATTAAAACGTCAATTGGCCAGATGAGTTCAGCGTACTCTTTTGATGAGGTCAAACCCATAGGAAGACTAATCGCAGCTAGTACAATGACCAGCTGCCAACCCCAAAAAGTAAACGAGGCGAGCTTATCTGATATGAGCCGAGACTGGGTGGTGCGCTGGACCACGTAGTAAGAAGTGGCAAAAAGCGCAGATCCGCCAAATGCGAATATGACCGCATTAGTGTGAAGGGGGCGCAGGCGGCCGAAGCTAAACCAAGGTTGGTTGAAGCTGAGTTCGGGCCAGACGAGTTGTGCGGCGATCAGCACGCCTACCAGCATGCCGACGATACCCCATATAACGGTCATAATGGCAAATTGCCTTACGACTTTGTAGTTGTACACAGGGTGCTCAAGTTGTGCGTTAAGTTCACTCATGATTTTCTTCCGTAGTCTTGGGCACGTTTAAAGGGAGTGGTCGGTAAATTCGGGGGCGAAGCCATACTCCCAAAGTATGATCGTTACCACCAAAATGCCGACAAATATAACGAGCGCGATCGCAATAATCGCGCTGGAAAATAAAAAGCCCCTTTCTTCGGGGATATTCATGACGATGGGGATACCCAAATACAGCAGGTAAGTTGCCCAGGAAAGTGCGACAACACCGATTAGCAGATCAACCCATAGTAAAGGGTAAAAACCAACCAAGCCGGTCAAAAAGAGCGGACTACAGGTCAAACCCGCGATTACGATGCCTTTTGTGAGGCTGGAGTTGGCTCCGTAGGTGTCTGACATCCAGTGGATGAAATAGCCGATGATCGCAATCGAGCAAATCATGACAAAATAGAACAGTACCGAAATCTCGAACGCACTGGACTCCGTCAGGCGGATCGCGTCCTCACTCGAGCCAACGGTCCAGCCGATACGGCTTGTGCCGTAGTACCACGCGACCGCAGGTAACAAGGCCATGATCACGGGGAATAGTGCGAGTTTGTTGAAACTGGCACTGGGCAGTTGCGCGACACGCTGCCAAGCGGTGTGCGGCTGCACAAGAAGTGCAAGGCCATGCTGAATCATCTGTTTTCTCCTTAGTGAGT
>JAUHWV010000283.1 GCA_030427335.1 Gammaproteobacteria bacterium
CTACGAAGCCTTGGGGCACGCTCTGGATTAGTGCGATACGGCCGGAGTCGACGCCGGTCCCAGTATCACGCTACTATCTCATCCTTAAACAGACGCGGCATCTCCAGTTTGAAGACAAAGCTACCTAAAGTGGGCACCACTATTTTTACTACGATGTCGGCTTTGGCCAATGAAGTCGGTGCCCTTAACCTGTCACAGGGTTTCCCGGATTTTGATGCCCCGGAAGCACTTCGCCAAGCGCTTGGTTCCAATGCTATGGCAGGGCACAATCAATATGCGCCAATGGCTGGCCTGTTGCGTTTGAGGGAGGCTGTAGCTGCGCACATACAACACTATCGCAGCGTCGTCGTTGATCCTGAGCTCGAAGTAACGATTGTGCCGGGAGCCACGGAGGGTATCTTCGCGTGCGTACAAGCGGTCGTTCATTTTGGTGACGAAGTAATCCTATTTGACCCCGCCTATGATAGCTACGAACCTGCGGTCGATTTGGCCGGCGGCAGGGCTATTCGAGTTCCGCTTGCCGCGCCCGATTTTAAGGTTGATTGGGAGCGTTTTGAGCGTGCACTTAGCCCTAAAACGCGCCTAGTGATGATTAATTCTCCGCATAACCCGTGCGGTTCGATTCTAACAAAATCCGATTTGGAGCAACTGGCGCAGTTAGCAGACAGGTATGACTTTTTAGTTTGTAGCGATGAGGTCTACGAGCACCTAGTTTACGATGGCTTAGAGCATTGTTCGGTTTTACAGATTTCCAGTTTACGAGACCGCAGTTTTGCGCACTTTTCTTTCGGGAAGACCTACAGTGTCACTGGGTGGAAGACCGGTTATTGCATTGCTCCCCCAGAACTTACGGCAGAGCTTCGTAAGGTGCATCAGTACGTTGCCTTTGTTGCTGTGACACCGGTTCAGCACGCGTTAGCCGACTTCATGGAATCAAACCTAGATTATCCTGCGACCTTGGCGGTCGAGTATCAAAGACGGCGTGATTTGTTTTTACATGAGCTGGAGGGCTCTAGGTTCACTTGGACACCGAGCAAAGGCTCGTTCTTTCAGCTGCTGGATTACAGTGCGATTACAGATATGCTGGACTCTGATTTATGTCTTCGCTGCACTCGAGAAGTCGGGGTGGCATCGATTCCGCTATCGCCTTTTTATCGAGAGGCTCCTGACTCAAAGGTGTTGAGATTCTGTTTCGCTAAGCGCGATGAAATCCTGTTGGAGGCGGCAAGACGCTTATGCACGATCTAAGAGTAACGCTGATACAGCACCAGCTTGAGTGGGAAAATCCATCCGATAATCGAGCGGCTTTCGAGCGCGTAATTACCGACGCAGCGATCGACACCGACCTCGTCATCTTGCCCGAAATGTTTACCACCGGTTTCTCAATGAATGCCTTGGCCAATGCCGAAGAACCGGGTGGGGCTACAGAACAGTGGATGCGAAACATTGCGGTTCGTTATGACTGCGCGATCACGGGAAGTATCGCGGTAAAAGAGGATGGACGCGTTTATAACAGGCTGCTATTTGTGACCCCAGATAGCTGTACGACGTACGATAAACGTCATCTGTTTAGGATGCTTGGTGAGCACAAACGTTACGCGCCTGGTACCGAGCGCGTCACAGTGAGTTGGCGCGGTTGGCGAATAAAGCTTGAGGTATGCTACGACCTGCGCTTCCCCGTTTTTTCGCGCAACAAGAACGACTACGATCTGCTGTTATATGTTGCTAACTGGCCCGAGCCGCGAAGGCTTCATTGGCGGACACTTCTGCAAGCGAGGGCCATTGAGAATTTAGCTTACGTCGTGGGTGTCAATCGTATCGGGTCCGATGCTAACGGGCTTAACTACTCCGGCGACAGTCTGGTGGTGGACCCAAGGGGACGCTTGGTTCTCGATATGCAGGACAACGCTGCGGTTGAAACTCGGTCGCTTTCGCACTCTGATCTACTCGATTACCGAGACGCGTTTCCAGCGCATTTTGACGCTGATAACTTTGATATCGATTGGAGTCTCAACCTTAATGACGCCCACTAGCTGGGTTAATCCTCATTTCAACCATCTTTGATCTTACGTAAGCTAAACCCCATTTGATTTGCGGCGGATGAGATCTGTCACGGAACTTAGCTCGACAGCTCGACAGCTCGACAGCTCGACAGAAAAGCCCAAAGCCCCAGTTTGCTGTTTTTTATCCTCGACAGGTTAGTTGCGGTTTTCAGAAGGGTTTACGTTTCGGTATTTCGCCCGAGTAGCCCATGTGAGAGTCTGGTAGGGCGGGCTCATATGCCTGACGGTATGAGAAGACTTTATCCTCATCTGCCCAAATATTTACATGCTTGCCTTCGATAAATCGAATTAGGCTTAGACTTCCACCAATCGAGCCATAGGGCCCGTGCGGGATGCCAGGTGGGCGCCAGAAGTAAGCACCTTCCTGCATTGTTCCCCTG
>JAUHWV010000284.1 GCA_030427335.1 Gammaproteobacteria bacterium
GCGGCTTCCTTTCCGCTAATGGCGGCGGCTGCGAAACTCGCTTCAGGCTTCGCCTTACGCTCAGACAGTCTCGCCGAAAACCCCGCCAATCGCGTCCAGTCAAAACGCCGCCTGATTGTGGCTTAGCCGGTATCGCTTGCTGGCCCTCTAATAGGTCAGCCACACTCGGGCCCGTGCGTGGATCAGATTCGAAGAGTCTGACCCTTTCGTCTGAGATCTTTGAATCCGCCTCGCGTCACAGCCTATCTACATGGAACGCTTCAAGGCCATCCATGGCACGCTCGCGCACACGACGTCGTGTCGTGTGAGCGCCCGCTCAAAATAGGCTGTCTCCACTCGGCTAGCCTAGGCACCTTGCCATTGAGTTGATTGGTTTCCACGATTTTACAGTGGGAGTTCTCTACAGCGTTCTCAACCACATCCCAAGAGAAGTGCTGTAACCGACAGTGCGACTGGTGATACTGAAGCTCTCGTCGAGTACGTAATAGCTGGGATACGCTTTGACTGCGAAACCATCACGGATTTCATCAGTACCTAAATAAACAGGCGACTCAAGCCCCACATCGGACACGAACTGCTCGACCTCGTTCTGATTCTTGTAGTCGAGCGCAATCACGTACAGCTGAACCTTACTGGGATGAAGGTCGTCTAAATTGCCAATACTGGCTCTGCACACACTGCACCACGGCGCAAAAAAATACATCAACGTGGGTCGTTCAGCATCGGCTTTGACCTCCGTCACATCGCCATCGAGACTCACAACATTGAAGCTCCTGATGGTCTGATTGGTGGCAAGCATATCTCGGGTATACCACGCATTTACGGCCCAAACTGCGAGCAGCACGATAGCGATATCCCAAAGCCAACTCAGGATTCCTTTCCGCTTCTTTGGAACAGCTCCGCCCTCAGTGGAATGATCTTCGGACATGAATTTGATTCTCTGCAATACCTCGAGTCATGATACCGTAGATGTAAATCAAAGTGACACTTGCAGAATCTAGAATAGAATCAAATGGTGAGGCGGCAAGCTCGTCCAACTAATAGAACAGGCACAGGCACAGGCACAGGCACAGGCACAGGCACAGGCACAGGCACAGGCACAAAAGAATATGAGACGATTAGGCGGCTCACAACACAAAGCATATTTTAGATCGACACGAGACCGATTTATGCGACACATCCTGCTCGTCATTTGCCTTCTAGGAAATAACTTCGCTTTGGCTGAAGACACCTTACCCGACGCCCGAGAACTCATTCAAAACGCCATGGACCTCTGGCGCGGCAAGAGCTCTGCTGGCTCCATGACCATGACCATACACCGCCCCACCTGGGAACGCAGCATGACCATCGAGAGTCACACCTTGGGGCTCGACCAGTCTTTTCTAAAGGTAGTAGCGCCCAAAAAGGATGCCGGCAACGCCACACTACTGTTGGACGACGACATGTGGTCCTACTCACCGCGCATCAACCGCGTGATCAAGATTCCCTCATCCATGATGTCGCAGAGCTGGATGGGCAGCGATCTCTCCAACCGAGACATCACCAAAGACACCGATATCATCGACGAATACGAACATAGCTTAACCGCCACATACGTTTCTGAGGGCCATACGGTCTACCAAATCACTTCGATCCCACACGAGAGCGCGGCGGTCGTTTGGGGTAAAGAAATACACCACGTACGCGATGACTTTTTAATCCTGAAACAAGAGTTTTTTGACCAAGACGGAAAGCTCGCCAAGCTCATCGAAACGCTCGAATACGGCCTTATCGACGGCCGGCCCGTTGCCAGACTCATGCAAGTTCGCGACATCGACACCCCAGAGGAATGGACCCAAATGCGGATCAACCGCATCGAATTCGATGTTGATTTAGACCCCAACTTATTCACCGTCGCCAATCTACGGCGCGGCCTCTGAATATGCGGCTACTCAGCCTAGCTTGGCGCAATCTCTGGCGGCATAAAAAGCGAAGCCTCCTCACCGTAGGCGCGATGGTGTTTTGTAACGCCCTACTGATATTCATGATCGGCCTGCAAATCGGCAACTACCGATTGATGCTAGAAAACAGCCTGAGCGTATTAACCGGACACCTCCAGATACAGCGAACCGACTACCTTGACCAAGCCAAATTACGCTTAACGATCTCAAACTACGAAACTCTATTGAATGATACGCGAGCGGCATTGGGAACCGACGCCATCGTTGTTCCCCATACCATGGCCGGTGCGCTGTTGAGCACCGACTATCGCAGCTATGGCGCCCAAATTCTGGGCGTAGAACCGTCGATCGAGTCCAATTTCAGCACGCTCGCAGGAGCGATAAATCAAGGCCGATGGTTGGAATCGGGCCCTGAAATCCTTCTTGGTGAAAAACTCGCCAAAAATCTGAATGTCGGGCTAGGCGACGAACTGACACTCCTAGGCGGTGGGGTTGATG
>JAUHWV010000285.1 GCA_030427335.1 Gammaproteobacteria bacterium
CTCTCGCCGTCAAGGTGAACCGTCAAGGCAGGTGTAGCCTGAAAGCTCACTCCGATACGCGTGCTCGACGGAATATCAAATGCACCGCCTTCCGCAAACAGATCAGAGTAGTCATCGAACTCGGACATGCCTACTTCGGTCTGGTGGGCAAAAGCCACAGAAACCGTATCGCTCACTTGCCAGTTTGCGCCGAACTTGAATCCAATACCCGTTGACATGTCGTGCCCATTACCGGTCAAACTGTTTGCTGGGGCTCCGCCTTGTGCTGCGTTTGCAGCGAACGTCTTGGTGTAGCCGGTGAAGGCTTCGAGCCCTTTGGCTTCGAACGCCTGGATGACCACTACCGGCGCTACGCCGATCGCAAAGGTATCGGATACTTTTTTCGCCCATGCCAATTCTACGAAGGCCTGCATTAAGTCGACGCCAGCATCACCCATGCCGAACGTGCCGGGCATGGTCATCACGGGCGCTGGACCCGGGCCATCTGGATCGAACGCGGCTGCGCCACCTTTCCAATCGGTATTCATGCCGCCTCGTCCGTAAAAGCTGAATGCCAAAGCACTGTCATCGCCCCACATCCACTTTTTCGAGATGGCGGGTAGCGGAAAGTACTCGCTATCTGAATCGAGCTCGCCCTGCGTCATGATGCTGAAGGCGCCACCGTTTCCTTGCGCCATGCTGGGTGAGGCTGTGTAGCTGCGGCGGGGAGAAAAGATGCTTAAGCTCGCGTTTGTTTGATCGTCTACTAGTATGGCTGACGCAGGGTTGTTCGCAGCGTCAATTGCTTGGGTGGGCGATGCCAATCCAGCGCCTGCTTGCGCTTTGTTGTGTGAACCCACGCCATGCGTAAAGTAGCCGTTGGTTGCGAACGCTGATGGAGCGGCAAGGGCCACAGCCAAAGCGGTCATTCGGATCGTTTTCGATGTCTTCATAGGTATCCCCTTTTGGGTTTTATCGTTATTGCCGTCAAACTTACCTGCAAAATTTCTAATATGCAAATATCTTGATGTGATCTTGTGCCCTTCAGTGCTTCATGGTTGTCGATGATTTCGTGCCGAGTTACTGAACGCGATCCTCGACTACAGCACAAGCGGCGTCGTTTTCAGCCGATGCGCAGTACAGCTCGTAGAGTACAGAAACAATTTGCGCCACCTTATCCCCAGACAGACGATAGTAAATGGTTTGTGCTTCGCGGCGACTTTCGACTACGCCTTCATGGCGCATGCGCGCCAAATGCTGAGATAGCGGGGACTGCTTGATGCCCAGCATGCGTGATAATTCACCCACCGAAGCTTCGCCATTTTTCAACTGACAGAGGACCATCAGTCGATCAGGGTGGCCGAGCAGCTTTAGCATATCTGTGGCATTTTTGGCGGATGCCTGCATCTTATCTAAATCCACGATGTCTTACCTTCGGTGGTTGCGTTAATTAAGAATTTTATAATATATTGTGTGTTCGAAGCACGTGCCGCTCTAAAACAATCATAAGGATCGCGCATGAACAAACAAGCCGAACTTGATAGTCTACTACAACAGGTCGCCAAATCGAGCGAAAATCTTTCGGGTGACGACCGACGCTCTTTCCTGAAGAAGGGCCTTACGTTTTTGGGGGCGGCGAGCGCAGCGTCTGCCATACCCTCCGTAAAAGCGGCGATGCCGCCTGAGGAGCCGGCCTACGGCAAGTCACTGGGAAGCCCCGTATTGGCGAATCCCTACGGCATGCCTTCGAAGTACGAGGCCCATGTGCAGCGTCGCACCGTCGAATGGTTGACGCCAGACCGTATCTCATCAATCAGCTTTACGCCCCTTGCCGACTTAAAAGGCATCATTACGCCCAGCGGTGTCATGTTTGAGCGCTATCATGCGGGGCTGCCCGAAATCAATCCGCAGGAGCATCATCTGATGATCCACGGTTTGGTTGAGCGGCCGATTATTCTGACGATGGAAGACCTGATGCGTTTCCCCAGCGTTAGCATGATTCGCTTCGTTGAATGCCCCGCAAATGGCGGCATGGAATGGCGCGGTGCGCAAATGAATCGTCTGCAGTTCAGCCACGGCATGCTCGGTTGTGCGGAATGGACCGGTGTCTTGCTCTCAACGTTGTTGGAAGAAGTCGGCGTCAAGCCTGAAGGCAAGTGGATCCTAGCGGAGGGTGCCGATGGTTCGCACATGAGCCGCAGTATCCCTCTCGAAAAAGCGCTAGACGACACATTGGTTGTGTATGCTCAGAATGGCGAGGCGCTGAGGCCAGAGCAAGGTTACCCAGTGCGTCTCGTGAACCCCGGTTGGGAAGGCAATACCTGCATTAAATGGTTGCGCCGTTTGGAAGTCGGGGATAAGCCTTGGTACCACCGAGAGGAAACCTCGAAGTACACCGACTTGATGCCCGATGGGCGTTCGCGTGAATTTACCTTTGTACAAGAGTGTAAC
>JAUHWV010000286.1 GCA_030427335.1 Gammaproteobacteria bacterium
TTGATCATCGCTTCGACTTTATTGCTGTCTTCACCCTTCGCGGTCTGTGAGTACTCAGCCGCTACGTTGGCTTGAAACTCGCTTACAACGGGCTTATTGGTGATGAGTCGCACCGTGCCCGCCTGTGAACTCGCACCGTACAAGGTGCCTTGTGGTCCGGGCAGAACCTCGATGCGTTCCATATCGGACACATAAACGTCTAAGTTACGGCCGCCCGCTGTGATGGGCTGTTCATCCAAGTACATGGCCACGTTGGGCGCTGAACCCTGGGATTCTGCGACGGTAATGTTAATGGCATCGACGGCCGCGCCGCGAATGTAAATCTCGTTCTGACCAGGACCACGCCCCCCGCGGTTTACACTGGGCAAATGCATTACGTAATCTTCGAAGCTGGTTACGTTCTGCTCACGCAAGGACTGACCGGACATCGCCTGAACCGCGATCGCCACGTCTTGCATGCTTTCGGATTTCTTAGTTGCTGTGACAATCACTTCTTCGAGCATTTGCGCCTGTGTCAGAGCCGATTGCGCTCCAAGCGCCCCTGCTGCGACAACGGACACCACAGCCCGATTGATGATTTTCTTTTGAAACATAGGTTGCTCCCTTTGGGTTTCTAATTCACGTCATTTGGTATCAACAATTCGGAGGATTGCTTTCGTCTGGGCAATACAACACCCGACCAAACGACCACTAGCGCAAACACCTTACTGAAATTTTAGTTTAAGGTCAAAGTAGTTTTCCGAATCCCATAGCTTAAAATTGAAACCAAGACGCCCGAGAAACCTTAAACACCATAGAAAAAACGGATTAATTTCATATTTATAAGAGCAATCTCAGCCAAACCAATACAAGCAGCGCGATCACCCAATGAAATCAGAACAAGCACCAAGTCATTTGTCATCAAATTTATTTTGGTCCGTTATTATCTGGAAGCAGCAGAATCACCCTAGGCACTCGAACGCAAAAAATACTCGCGAAGCTGCCCTCTAAGATCGAATAGTTAGATCAACATGGTCCTTTAGAACAAAAAAGTTCTCGACCAAATCAAGCCGTTTGTGGTTTCCTGAGATCAGACTTGTGATCGGCGCGAGCCGAAAAATCCAACCACCATAACTCGACTTAGTCGACAGGAGTGCGTATGAAAAAACACAAGCGTGACCTTGCCAGCCGCCTTTTTGATCGCGGTTACCGTGCCGGCAACGGCGGCAAGAGTAGAGATGAGTGCCCGCATTCGCAGCCACAACAAAGAGAGCAGTGGCTCGCCGGTTGGCGAGATGGACGGGCAGACTATTGGGATGGCGTAACGGGGCTGAGCACGCTCAACCGACTGCACACCGTCTAAATTTTTGATTCCCAAAAAAGCGTAGCCATGCCCCTCGGGTGCATGGCGATTACTCCGGAAGCTGACGCTCACGAGCGAAGGAAAGACAAGCGAAGTAGATGGGAGACGATACCGCTCTACCCAAAGGCGCTTTCTCACCCCGGCTCGCGCCGCCCAGCTCTAGATGGCCATACAAAACTGGGCGCAATCCACACCGCGTTTCGGGCTATTACTGCGTCGAAGCATCGGTAGATCATCGACGCAAAGCCTGAGTCACAGGCTTATGCAACGCCCTACTCGCTGACCGACGCAAAGCCTTGCGCAGCCTCGGTGATCGCGTCCGAACCTTTGTAGATAAATCCCGTATAAATTTGCAGCAAGGCGGCACCTGCTTGTCTTTTCTCAGCCGCAGTCTCGGCGTCATCGATACCACCCACTCCGATTACAGGCACTTCGCCAGCGAGATGATTGACCAATTTTGCCACCACTTCGGTAGAAGCCACTCTAACGGGAGGGCCGCTCAGCCCGCCCGCCTCGGAGGCGTGCACATGCCCCGCTACGGCATCGCGAGCAACCGTCGTATTGGTGGCGATAATGCCGTCAACGGCGGCCTCAGATAAAGTATCAGCCACAGAGAACAGATCGTCTTCGCTCATGTCAGGCGCAATCTTCACAACCAAAGGTACGCGCTTTTCATTAACGGCATCGAGTTGAAAGCACTGTTCACGAAGGCTCGATATCAATCTTTTGAGCGCATCACCAAACTGTAGCTGCCGCAGATCCGGTGTGTTGGGCGAGCTCAAATTCACAACAACATAGTCGGAATACGCGTGCACTGCTTGCAAACACGTTTGATAATCATCGAGTGCGTTTTCCAAGGGCGTGGTCGCGTTCTTGCCGATATTGACACCCAAGACACCTTTATACTTGCGCGCCTTGATTCGGCTGACCATGTGGTCAAGCCCCTTGTTGTTAAAGCCCATCCGATTAATTATGGCTCGATGTTCGGGTAGGCGAAATAATCGCGGCTGGGGATTACCCGGCTGAGGCCTGGGCGTAACGGTACCGACTTCGATAAACCCGAAAC
>JAUHWV010000061.1 GCA_030427335.1 Gammaproteobacteria bacterium
GTCTTCAATCAAATCTTTCACCGCCACCAAAAACTGAACGGCAGTCTTTCCATCAATAAGACGGTGGTCATACGAGAGCGCTAGGTACATCATCGGCAGGATGACCACTTGACCATCCACCGCCATTGGCCGCTCTTGAATTTTATGCATCCCAAGAATGCCGGTTTGCGGCGGGTTTAGAATCGGAGTCGACATGAGCGAGCCAAACACGCCACCGTTGGTCACCGTAAACGTGCCGCCCGTCATATCCTCGATCGTAAGTTTATTATCGCGTGCTTTTAGACCAAGCTCTTTAATTTTAGCTTCCACATCAGCGATACTCATGAAGTCCGCATCTCGGAGCACTGGAACAACCAAGCCATTATTGGTAGACACCGCTACGCCGATATCTTGGTAGCCGTGGTAGACCACATCATTACCGTCGATCGACGCATTGACTTCAGGGAACCGTTTGAGCGCTTCGCAGGCCGCTTTCACGAAGAAGCCCATAAAGCCTAAACGGGTGCCGTTATGCGTCTTCTCAAAAGCGTCTTTGTACTTTCTTCGCAATTCCATCAAAGGCGCCATGTTCACTTCATTAAAGGTGGTAAGCATCGCGGTCTGCTGCGTTGCATCGAGTAAGCGTTCCGCAATTTTTGCGCGCATACGTGTCATGGGCACACGCTTCTCAACACGCTCGCCAGTTGCCGTAGCCGGCAATTGAGCCGACACCTCGATTTTCGGAGCCGACGCCTCAACTGGGCTAGCGGGCTTGGAAATATGCGCCACCACATCTTCCTTAGTGATTCGGCCGCCTTTGCCCGATCCGGCGATAGCAGTAGGATCCACTCCGTGCTCGGTCACCAAAGTACGGGCGGCAGGGCCCATAGCAGGCGTTAAAGCCCCTTTTTTATTTTCAGGCTCGCTAGCAGGAGCAGAGGTTTCAGCAGGCGCTGCCGACTCGGCCGCCCCTGCGCGAATCGTGGCTAACAGCGCCTCACTTTCAATCACCGTGCCCTCAGCCGCGTGGATAGTTTCTATGACGCCGTCGGCTGGCGCAACGACTTCCATCACAACTTTGTCTGTTTCGATTTCTACGATGAGCTCATCTCGAGTCACCGTATCCCCTTCGCGCTTATGCCAAGTGGCCACTTCGCCATCGGCAACGGACTCTGGGAATGCGGGCGCTTTAAGTTCGATAGTCATTGATAATCCTTTAACCAAAGTCTCTAAAATTATTTAAGGGGCTCGAGGGCCTCGTTGATCAGCGCTTCCTGCTGCCGCAGATGCAGTGCCATGTAACCCGCCGCGGGTGCCGCTGAACCCTCGCGGCCAACGTAGCGCACACCAAACGAAGCCCCCATTCTATCCAAGGTTCTTCGCATATGGTGCTGGCTCGCGTACCAACAACCTTGGTTCATCGGCTCTTCCTGACACCAAACGACGTCCTGCAGTTTAGGATACGCGGATAGCACCCCAGCCAACTCTTGCTCGGGGAAGGGGTACATTTGCTCTATCCGAACAATCGCAATGTTTTCCAAACCGCGAGCACGACGCTCCGCAAGCAGCTCGTAATAGACTTTTCCAGCACACAGAACCACCCGTTTAACTTTTTTGTTATCCAAGTCATCGACTTCGGGGATAGTCAATTGGAACTTCCCGTGTGCGAGCTCTTCAAGCGTCGAGATAGCCTCTTTGTGCCGTAACAGGCTTTTGGGCGACATCACCACAAGTGGTTTGCGCAGGGGCCTGACAGCTTGCCGACGAATCATGTGGAACACCTGGGCCGGTGTAGTCGGTATACATACTTGAATGTTTTTTTCTGCGCACAGTTGCATGAAACGTTCCAAGCGCGCTGAGCTGTGCTCAGGCCCCTGCCCTTCATACCCATGCGGTAGAAGCATTGTTAGACCGCATAAGCGAGACCACTTGTGTTCACCACTAGTGATAAATTGATCGATGACAACCTGAGCACCGTTAGCAAAGTCCCCGAATTGGGCCTCCCAAATCACCAAGCCGGTCGGCGAGGTTGTCGCATAGCCGTATTCGAAGGCAAGAACCGCTTCTTCAGATAAGAGCGAGTCGTGAATCGTGAATGGCGCTTGCGTATTGCTAATGTGTTTGAGTGGCACGTAGCTTGTTGCGTCTTTTTGATTGTGTAAAACAGCGTGACGGTGGGAGAACGTACCGCGTCCCACGTCCTGCCCTGTCAGCCTAACGGGATAGCCCTCTTTAAGCAGTGTAGCGTAGGCGAGTGTTTCCGCAGCGCCCCAGTTTAACGCCATCGCACCCGCCGCCATTTTACGGCGATCTTCGAGAATCTTCGCAACTTGGCGTTGCAGAGCAAAGTTTTCAGGTGCTTGATTGATCTCGTGGGCAAGCGCCTGAAGCTCAGCAAGCTCGACGCGAGTATCCGCCTCTAAGTCGTATGGGTGGTTTAGGTAAGGCGTCCAATCCACGAAAAGGGACGTGTTAGGCTCAGACACCAAAGACGAAACCAATGGCTCTCCACGCTCAAGCGAATCGCGATAGGCGTTAACGAGCTCGTCATCTTGCTCTTTCGTGATGACACCTTCATTGATAAGCTTACCTGCATAAAGGTCACGCGTAGTCGGCTGCGACTTGATTTTGCTGTACATCACCGGCTGGGTAACCGACGGCTCGTCTGCTTCATTGTGACCACGACGACGATAGCAGACAAGATCGATAACTACGTCTTTACCGAACTCATTGCGGTAATCAACCGCCATTTGAGTCACAAACAGAACGGCTTCTGGATCATCGCCGTTAACATGAAAGATGGGGGCCTGAACCATTTTTGCTATGTCGGTACAGTATTCAGTCGATCGGGCATCTTCACGTGCGCTCGTCGTGAAGCCAACTTGGTTATTCAGAACGATATGGATCGTACCGCCGGTCTTGTAGGCGCGCGTCTGAGACATCTGGAATGTCTCCATCACAACACCCTGCCCGGCAAAAGCCGCATCGCCATGTATCACAATCGGCACCACCGAATTACCGTCGGCGTCTCCCCGTCGATCTTGACGCGCTCGCACGGAGCCCTCGACTACCGGCGACACGATCTCGAGATGCGAGGGATTGAACGCCAACGCCAGATGCAACTCGCCACCCGGTGTCATAATATTAGACGAAAATCCTTGGTGGTATTTAACGTCGCCAGAACTGGTGTACGACGCTCTGCCCTCGAATTCCGCAAACAGTTCCGAGGGCTTCTTACCGAGGATATTGATCAATACATTTAAACGACCCCGGTGCGCCATGCCGATAACAATTTCTTTAGCTCGGTAGGCACCACAACGTTGGATCATCTCGGTGAGTGCAGGTATGAGGGACTCTCCGCCTTCCAACCCAAATCGCTTTGTGCCTGGATACTTAGAGCCAAGCGATTTTTCAAGCCCTTCCGCTTTCGACAGTTCATGCAGGAGCTGTCGACGTACCGCCGCGCTGTAATCGGGCCGCGACCGCACTGATTCCATGCGTTGCATGACCCAATGCCGCTCATCTGTGTCGACAATGTGCATGAACTCAGCGCCAATGGTGCTACAGTAAGTTGCTTCCAAGCTGTCGACAATTTCCTTCAGGGTTGCGCTGTCGGCTCCGATGTACAAGCTCCCCGTTTGAAAAACAGTATCAAAGTCTCCAGTTGAGAGCTGATGAAAATTCAAAGCGAGGTCCGGGACCAGTTCACGCTTGGCAAGACCGAGCGGATCCAACTTCGCATGCTGGTGACCGCGCTGACGGTAAGCCGAAATAAGCTGAACCACACGAACCTGCTTGCGCTCGAATTCGGTCGCTTGCGCATCGTGGGCAACCGTAGCTGCTGTTCGAACGCGCATCTTTGATATTTTGGCGAAGTGGTCTCGTACGGCCGAGTGCGGCGTGTCTTCCAAGACGACTTGCTTAGTGTCCACTTTAGGCAGAGTATCGAAGTATTCTCTCCACTGATCAGACACGTCGTTCGCGTCGATCAAATAGGCTTCGTACAGATCTTCCACGTAAGCGGCATTGCCGCCGGCAATATGGGAGCTACGCCAATATTGCTGCATTGATTTGTCTTGCATGCTTCTCCGTTGAAGGAAGAGTTAACCACACGGAGTTTCAGTTTAACAGAATCGGGCTTTTCGTGGGAGTTTGAAAGCGGGAAAAATGCCGAGAAAACGCGAAAAAAACTCGTTCTCTCGGCACGTTTGGTTTAGATCTCTCTGGAGAGCAACATATTTCGAATGTGACCAATGGCACGAGTAGGGTTTAAGCCTTTAGGGCACACGTTTACGCAGTTCTGAATACCGTGACATCGGAATACGCTGAAGGGGTCGTCCAGACTCGCGAGACGTTCCTCAGTGGCCGTGTCGCGACTGTCCGCCAAGAAACGATAAGACTGAAGCAAGCCCGCGGGACCGATAAACTTATCAGGGTTCCACCAGAAGGATGGACAGCTAGTAGAGCAGCAAGCGCACAAAATGCACTCGTATAAACCGTCCAGCTTCGCGCGATCCTCTGGCGACTGAAGGCGCTCAATTGCGGGCGCAGGCGTGTTGTTCTGCAAATAAGGCTGAACCTTCTCGTATTGCGCATAGAACATGCTCATATCAACGATCAAGTCGCGAATCACTGGTAGGCCAGGCAACGGTCGCACGGTCAGCTTGTTCTTTTTCACCACCTCAGACAGCGGCGTAATACAAGCCAAACCATTTTTCCCGTTAATGTTCAGGCCATCCGAACCGCATACACCTTCTCGGCAAGATCGACGATAGGTAACCGAGGTGTCAATCTGTGCCTTAATCAACTCAAGCACGTCTAGCACCATCAGGTCTTTACCACCCGTATCAACCTGAAAGTCCTGCATATATGGCGCAGAATCAGATTCCGGATTGTAACGATAGATACTTACTTCTAACATTCCTCTCGCCCTCTAGTATGTGCGGATTTTAGGTTCGAACGTGGGCACGGTGCGCGGCTTGAAGTTAACACCCCGCTTACCAACCGACTTAGTCTCTGGGAAGTACATCGAGTGACACAACCAATTTTCGTCGTCACGCTCTTGGAAGTCTTCTCGAGCGTGAGCGCCGCGGCTCTCTGTCCGAACTTCAGCGGAGATCGCCGTCGCTTCAGCGACTTCAAATAGGTTTTGCAACTCCAGGGCCTCAATTCTAGCGGTATTGAACGCCTGTGACTTATCAGCAAGTTCAACATTTTCGATACGAGGACGAAGGGCCTTCAATTTTTCCACGCCTTCCTTCATATAATCGCCGCGACGGAACACACCGAAGTAGTTCTGCATGATGCTTTGCATCTCTTTCCGCAACTCAGCTGTTTTCTCGCCGCCTTTCGCCGAATTCAAACGATTCAAGCGACTCATTGCTTGATCCAAATCAGAATCGGACGCGTCACGCATCTCGATACCTTCACGAAGAGCTGACTCAATATACAAGCCCGACGCACGACCAAATACCACCAAATCCAGCAACGAGTTGCCACCCAAACGGTTCGCACCATGAACAGAAACGCAGGCCACCTCGCCACAAGCATAAAGCCCCGGAACGATCTGGTCGTTACCATTGGCATCCTGCGTAATGGCTTGACCATGAACATTGGTCGGGATACCGCCCATCATGTAGTGGCACGTAGGCACCACGGGAATAGGCTCCTTCACTGGGTCAGCATGAGCAAAGGTTCTGGATAGCTCGCAGATACCGGGTAGACGGCTTTCCAGCACTTCTTCGCCTAAGTGATCAAGCTTCAAGAACACGTGATCGCCTTCAGGACCGCAACCGCGCCCTTCCAAAATCTCTAGCACCATTGAACGCGCCACAACGTCGCGTCCCGCCAGATCTTTGGCATTGGGCGCGTAGCGCTCCATGAAACGCTCGCCGTCTTTATTGATCAGGTATCCACCCTCTCCACGGCATCCCTCGGTAACCAAGGTTCCCGCACCGTAAATACCGGTTGGGTGGAACTGCCACATCTCCATATCTTGAACCGGCACGTTGGCGCGCAGCGCCATACCAACACCATCACCCGTATTGATATGCGCGTTAGTAGTCGACGCGTAGATTCGACCCGCACCGCCCGTAGCGAATACAGTAGCTTTTGACTTAACGAACACGGTTTCGCCGGTCTCCATGCAAATGGCTATCACACCAACGACAGCGCCATCTTGGTTTTTAACCAGATCCACCGCGAACCACTCGTTGAAGAACACGGTTTTGTTCTTCATGTTGTTCTGGTAGAGAGTGTGCAGCAACGCGTGACCGGTTCGATCCGCCGCCGCACAGGTACGAGCTGCCTGTCCGCCTTCGCCGAAGTTCTTGGACTGACCGCCAAACGGACGCTGGTAAATACGCCCCTCTTCTGTGCGCGAAAACGGCAAACCCATGTGCTCTAGCTCGAAAATCGCTTCGGGGCCGACACTGCACATATACTCAATCGCCTCTTGGTCACCGATGTAATCGGAGCCCTTTACAGTGTCGTACATATGCCAACGCCAGTCGTCATTTGGATCTGCACTCGCGATAGCGCAAGTGATTCCACCCTGGGCCGAAACCGTATGAGAGCGAGTGGGAAACACTTTTGAAATTACCGCTGTTTTGTAACCCGACTGAGCCAGCTGCAAGGCTGCGCGCATACCAGCACCGCCGCCACCTACAATCACGCCATCGAAAGAAATTGTTCGTATTGCCATGTCCGATTAACCCCACACGATCTGGAGGCCCCAGATCAAATAGATAAATAAAGCCGCGCCAAACAGCAACTGTAGTAAAAAACGAAGTACGTTACCTTTTGGCCCCATGAGACGCTCGGTGACGTAGTCCGAAAGCACGCCCCACATACCGATCCAGCCGTGGAAAATAAGCGACAACAGCGCTGCAACGCTAAAAATGCGCATCCACGTCGCAGAGAACAGCTCACGCCACTCAGGGTAAGTTACGCCGTTCAAAACGATGTAAGCAACAAACGCGAAGTAAGCGAGCAATACCACCGAGGTGATGCGTTGTATTAAAAAATCTGACAACCCATTGCGGCCGAAGTTAGTCACAGACTTTACCATACCCAAACCCCCGCTAGCGCAATCAAAATAGCCGACACAGCAAAAGTAATACGAGAGCCGAGAACGCCTCCTTCGTAAGTTTCACCGTAACCCATGTCCATTACCAAGTGCTTGACACCGGCCACCGAGTGATAAATCAAACCTGCCAACACCGCCCACAGGACCAGCTTGGCGACAGGCGAACCCAGCATCCCAGCCAAACTATCGAAGTCAGCTTGACTGCTCAGGCTTGAATCCAATGCGTATATCATTAAGCCGATGGCAATAAACAAAAATACACCCGAAATGCGGTGCAATATCGATGCGTATGCTGTTATCGGCAGCTTCATAGTGCCGATATCTAGGTTTACTGGACGAGTGTCTTTCACTAAAAGAGTCCCCCTGAATGCCCGAAGGCACATTGATTTGCCTGCCACACCATAAAACAGCGCCTACAGACCCCATAAAAAGCGCGTGAATTATAGGTAGTTGCGGTATCAATTACAAATGGACGAAGGTCGCAATGACCTAAAATGCGATTTTTTTATAATGGGTATCGCAACATCGCGAATTGACAAATCAGGGGCATTCTCTATAGTAAACCCCTCCACAGTTTTTGCTACAGGATCTTCGCTATGAGTGAGAAGAAAGCCTCTCTTCGAATTGATGGGGCCTCAGAAAGTATTGACCTTCCAATTTACACCGGCACCATTGGCCCTGACGTAATTGACGTCGGCCAGCTTACCGCGCAGGGTTATTTCACTTACGATCCAGGCTTCGTCTCGACGGCGGCCTGTGAGTCCGCCATTACCTATATCGATGGCGGCAAAGGCGTTTTGCTGCACCGTGGCTACCCGATCGAGCAACTTGCCGATCAAAGTGACTACCTCGAGACATGCTATCTGCTGCTGAACGGCGAACTCCCGTCTAAAGCTGAACGCGAAGAGTTCGTTAATACCGTAAAGAACCACACTATGGTTCACGATCAAGTATCGACGTTTTTCAAAGGCTTCCGTCGAGACGCACACCCCATGGCGATAATGTGTGGCGTTGTGGGAGCACTCTCAGCGTTCTATCACGACTCGCTTGAAATCAGCGATGAGCAGCACCGTCGCATCGCCGCTTTTCGTCTGATCGCCAAAATGCCTACTTTGGCAGCCATGAGCTACAAATATTCGATTGGCATGCCTTTCATGTACCCAGACAACAGCATGAGCTACTCGGAAAACTTCTTGCACATGATGTTTGGTAACCCTTGTGAACCTAGCAAAATCAGCCCCGTTCTTGCCAAGGCGATGGATAAAATCTTCTTGTTGCACGCTGACCATGAGCAAAATGCATCGACCTCTACAGTCCGACTCGCGGGCTCGTCAGGTGCAAATCCTTTTGCCTGTATCGCAGCGGGTATCGCGGCACTTTGGGGCCCCTCGCACGGCGGCGCTAACGAAGCTGTTCTGGATATGTTAAACGAAATTGGTGACGTCTCTCGAATCGACGAGTTCGTTGCTCGCGCGAAAGACAAGAATGACCCGTTCCGACTCATGGGATTCGGGCATCGTGTATACAAAAACTTTGACCCTCGCGCAAAAGTAATGAAGCAGACCGCGGATGAAGTGCTAGCCGAACTCGGCGTGAACGATCCGCTACTCGCCATAGCGAAGCGTCTCGAGGAAATCGCATTGGAAGATCCGTATTTCGTTGAGAAAAAACTCTACCCCAACGTCGATTTTTACTCGGGCATCATTCTGAAAGCGATGGGAATCCCAACCAGCATGTTCACGGTTATCTTTGCTGTAGGAAGAACGGTTGGCTGGATTGCCCACTGGAACGAAATGATCAGCGGTAGCTATCGAATTGGCCGCCCTCGACAGCTCTATACCGGGCACGCTCAGAGAGACTACCCTCCGCTGGATCAACGCTAATTTTTCGCCTAAAAGGATAAGTATAATGGCGCACGCGGCTATCGTCGGAACCGGTTTATACACCCCGGCCAACTCGATCAGTAACGAGGAGCTTGTCTGCTCGTTCAACGCATACGTAGACGCGCACAACGCGAAGCACGCGGATGCAATCGCAGCCGGAGAGGTAGCGCCGTTAGCGCACTCCTCGCCCAACTTTATCACCAAAGCCTCGGGAATCAAATCTCGCTACGTAGTAGATAAAAAGGGTATACTCGACCCCAATCGGATGGTACCCATCATCCCCGAGCGCCCTAATGATACGTGGTCTATACAGTGCGAGATGGCGATTGCCGCTGCCACTGAGGCAATGCAACAAGCTGAAGTGGGACCAAGCGATATAGACGCAGTCATTGTGGCTTGCTCGAACCTTCAACGGGCTTATCCTGCAATCGCCATCGAGGTTCAGGAGGCGCTCGGCATCGAGGGCTTCGCCTTCGACATGAATGTCGCCTGCTCCTCTGCCACCTTCGGTATCACTCAGGCCTGCGGCGCGATTCGAGATGGCATGGCCAAGCGAGTTTTGATGGTTAACCCTGAGATTTGCAGCGGCCATCTCAATTTCACTGACCGCGACTCGCACTTCATATTTGGAGACGTCTGTACCGCCGTAATTATCGAGGATGCCTCTCTGAGAGACACTGGATTCTTGATTCGCGACACTAAGTTGAAAACGATGTTTTCGAACAACATCCGCAACAACTTTGGCTTCCTTAATCGCGGCGATGAATCGGGCGTCGGTAATCGCGATAAGCTGTTTATACAGGAAGGTCGCAAGGTCTTTAAAGAAGTCTGCCCCGCGGTAGCGCAACTGATCACCGAGCAGCTTGAGTCCAAAACACTGGCCCCAGCGTCGATCAAGCGCATGTGGCTGCACCAAGCCAATCTCAACATGAATGATTTGATCGCTCGCAAAGTGTTAGGGCGAACGCCAGACAGTAACGAAGCGCCCGTAATTCTGGACGAATACGCCAACACGAGCTCAGCTGGTTCGGTAATCGCGTTCCACAAACACAGTCAAGATCTTAAAACAGGGGATCTGGGTGTCCTGTGCTCTTTTGGTGCCGGCTACTCAATTGGCAGCGTTTTGCTCGAAAAACGCTAGTTATTGGCAGCCTGAGGTCTAAGTAAGGCGGGCTTCCAGTTTTACATTTTTGGTTCGCTCCATAGTGGTGTCGAGACCCAAAGCGGCATCGAGCACACGCACCACTTCAAGTGCAAGCGACTTTTGCGGCTCGTTATGAGCAGCTTGCCAGAGCGTCCAATAGCCTATCGACCTCCGCATCCGTTCCCACTGTAATTCGGATCCAATCCTCGAGCCTTGGTTTATTGAAGTGGCGAACGATAATACCCTGCGAACGCAAGCTTGCCTGCCATTCACCACCCGATTTAGCGGGATTACGCGCCAGCACAAAATTCGCCGTCGACGGCAGAACCTCGAACCCTAGGCTCTCAAGCCCGCGGGTCAATCGAGCTCTCGAAGCGACCACCTTGGATAAGGTCGCCTGGAAATACGATTCATCTTCGATGGACACAAGCGCCGCAAGTTGCGCAAGCGCATCCAAGGGATATGAGTTAAAGGAATCCTTTACCCTCACAAGCCCCTCGATCAAGTCGGGCGCT
The DNA here is from genome assembly GCA_030427335.1 of Gammaproteobacteria bacterium. Lineage (GTDB taxonomy): Bacteria > Pseudomonadota > Gammaproteobacteria > Pseudomonadales > Halieaceae > Aequoribacter. The sequence goes on from JAUHWV010000061.1 coordinate 10,609, forward strand.
CCGAGCGCATACCCCACCCTCAAGCCCGCCAAACCTCGTGACTTAGACATAGTCCGAACAACCAGTACGTTAGTATAGGTGCCCAGCAAGGTAACGGCGCTCTCTGCACCATAATCTACGTAGGCCTCGTCCACCACGACCAAGGTGTCGGGACGCGCTTTAACAAACGCCTCGAGCTCACCGAGCCCCAGCGCGATCGCTGTTGGCGCATTCGGATTGGGGAAAATAACGATTTTCAACTCTTTCGGGATGGCACTGAGTTCAATCCGATAGTCTTTGGTTACGGGCAAGGTGTGGGTCTCGATCTCAAACAGCTGAGCCCAAACTGGATAAAAGCTGTAGCTGATATCTGGAAAGCAAAGTGGACCCTTTCCCTTAAAAAACGCTCGAAAGACGAATCCCAGCACCTCATCAGAGCCGTTACCAACAAAAACCGAATCAACCGGGACGGAGTGATATTCCGCCAAAGCAGCACTCAATTTACGGCTGGCGGGGTCCGGGTAAAGACGCAAATCCGCTACGTTCACATTATGCAGAGCCGCCGCGATCGCGGGAGAGGGGCCATATGGACTTTCATTGGTGTTGAGCTTCAGCAAACGCTCGCCCTGCGGTTGTTCACCCGGTACGTAAGGGTGCAGCTCAGTAACCCCCTCACTCCAAAATTGACTCATTGATCTCGTTCCAGTTTCTAATAGGGTTTTGCCAAGCGGTCATCTACCGCCTCAGGTGCCAAATGCCGGACGTCTTGCCCGCGCACCAAATAAATCACGTGCTCTCCAATATTACTCGCGTGATCGCCTATACGCTCAAGCGCTTTCAAAGCCCAAATCTCATTCAATATAGTGCTGATATTATGCGGCTCCGATTTCATGTCGGCCACCAGCGTTTGCATCGAATGAGCGTATTCTTGGTCCACAGACGAATCACCCCGCACCACCATCAGCGCGGCGTCCGCATCGTGACGAGCCAGCGCATCTAAGGCCGCCCTGAGAGTCTCTGCTATCTTTCGCCCCATCCGGCGTAGCTGGGCAAACTGGGTGCCCGAAACATTACTCTCAATGATCACTTTGGCCTGTCGTGCAATTTTAGCGGCTTCATCACCGACGCGCTCTAGGTCCATATTGATTTTGATAATGGCAAGAACCAAACGCAGATCACTTGCTGCGGGCTGCCTACGCGCCAAAATGCGAGCGCATTCTTGGTCGATTTTCAACTCGAGATTGTTGACTTCACTATCGCGCTTGGTCACCCGAATCGCCTTCTCGCTGTTGCGCTCAATCAAGCTCTCAAGTGCGGTATTTAGCTGCGCCTCGACCAGACCACCCATCGCGAGAATGTCGTGCTTCAAGGTTTCCAACTCGTGGTTAAACTGCCCTGAGATATGTTGCCTGTGTTGATCACTACCGAACATGAATTAGCGCCTGCTAGCCGAATTTACCGGTGATGTAGTCTTCTGTCTTAGCT
>JAUHWV010000287.1 GCA_030427335.1 Gammaproteobacteria bacterium
GTGTTGTTGCTGGCTTGTATGTCCTTACTCGGTGCGACTCTCACGCTACCGGGTATTGCGGGCATCGTGCTCACCGTGGGTATGGCGGTGGACGCGAACGTGTTGATATTCTCGCGTATTCGAGAAGAGCTCAATGGTGGTGCGAGTCCACAAATGGCCATTAACGGCGGTTTTCAGCAGGCTTTGAGTACCATTTTAGATGCGAACATCACGACCCTAATCGTGGCAATTATTCTCTATGCCGTAGGTACTGGACCCGTGAAGGGTTTTGCTGTGACCTTATCGATCGGTATTTTAACCTCGATGTTTACCGCTATCGTTGGAACACGAGCTCTCATCAATCTATTTTTTGGTGGGCGCAAGCTTAAAACTCTGTCTATTGGAGGTGTGGCGAAATGAATGTGATCAATTTCATGGCCCTACGTTGGCCGGCCGCAGCGCTTTCTTTAGCCCTTATTTTGACCAGCATCGGGTCGCTCGTAGTGAACGAGCTAGAGTGGGGGCTTGATTTTACCGGTGGTACCTTAGTTGAAGTTGAGTACGCTGATAGCGCCGACCTATCTACAATTCGAACAACGCTTGATGCCGAAGGCTATGAAGGCGCCCTGGTTGTCAGTTTTGGTACGGATCGCGATGTTCTGATTCGATTGCCCGTTGGAACCTCAGATGAACAGGGCGCAGCCCTGCTGTCCATTTTGCAGGACAGCTCCGAAGTCGCGGTGGAGCTGCGACGGATCGAGTTTGTTGGTCCTCAAGTCGGTGAAGAATTGCGGGAGCAGGGTGGTTTGGCGATGCTCTTGGCCTTGGGGCTGGTCATGCTTTACATCGCCTTTCGCTTCCAGCTGAAATTCGCACTCGGCGCAGTGGGCGCCTTGGCGCACGATGTGATTATCGTGTTAGGCTTCTTTTCCCTGTTCGGGTTCGAATTTGATTTAACGGTGCTTGCGGCGGTGCTCGCCGTGATAGGCTATTCCTTGAACGACACCATCGTCGTGAGCGATCGAATTCGCGAAAATTTCAGGAAGTTGCGCCGGACAGATCCAATTGAAGTGATTAATCAATCTCTGACGGAAACCTTGGGTAGAACCTTGGTGACCTCGTTGACTACCTTGCTCGTGCTGATTTCACTGGCGCTCGTGGGCGGTGAAATGATTCGTGGATTCGCGTTGGCGCTGCTCGTTGGTATTTTCGTAGGTACATACTCGTCCATCTACGTTGCAGCGAACTTGTTGATCGCTTTGGGCGTCAGCAAAGACGACCTCATTATTCCGATCAAAGAGGGTGAAGACGAGGCCGATTTATTGCTTGACCCCTAGGGCAACCGGCGCCCGAAAAATCGCGGGCGCCAAGAAGAAGCGTAATCAATTTGCTTTGAACTTGCTGCCTACGATTTGGAGCACGGCTTTGAATGAGCGAGGGTTGCCGGCAACAATATTGCCCGAGTCGAGGTAGCGCTCACCACCCTCGAAGTCACCAACCAAACCGCCGGCTTCTTTTACAAGCAGGGCGCCTGCCGCCATATCCCAGCTCGACAATCCGATTTCCCAAAAGGCATCCAGTCGACCCGCCGCAACATACGCTAGATCGAGCGACGCGGCCCCTGCGCGACGGATACCAGCTGAGCGTCCGGCTATTTCAGCTAGACAGCTCGCGTAAGCGGGTAACTGCGCCTCGCAGTGGCCTTTGAATGGAATGCCGGTACCAATCAGTGCGCTCTCGAGGCCAAGTGCGTTACTGACTCGCATGCGTCTGCCGTTGAATTGCGCGCCTCGGCCCCGAGACGCTGTAAACTCTTCGCGCAGAACAGGATTCACGATGCACGCATGTTCGAGTTTGCCTTTGAATAGGCAAGCCAGTGAAATCGCGTAATGTGGAATGCCTCGAAGGTAATTGGTGGTGCCATCGAGCGGATCAATGATCCACACGTAATCCGCATTTTCTGGACCCGACCGGCCACTTTCTTCACCGATAAAAGCGTGATCTGGGTAGGTTTTTTGGAGCAGGTAAATAACTTCACGCTCGGAATTACGGTCGACCTCTGACACGAAGTCGTTTGTGCCTTTGCTGTCAACGGGTAAGCGGTCGAGTTCGTCCGCAGCCCTTACCATCATATCGCCCGCTTTGCGCGCGGCTTTTAGAGCGATACTGACCATTGGTTCCATGTTGTTTTGTCCGACTAATTTCAAGCGCGCGAGTATACCAGTGACGGCGCACCTTGGCACGGAGAAAACTGCTACACTTGCGCCTTGGCGTAACATGAGAAAGTGGAATGTTTGAAAAAGTTCGAATCGTGCTGGTTGAGCCATCCCATCCCGGTAATATAGGCGGTGTTGCGCGTGCCATGAAAAATATGGGTTTTGGGCGGCTGTATTTAGTTAAGC
>JAUHWV010000288.1 GCA_030427335.1 Gammaproteobacteria bacterium
GTTTTCGTAGGCAAGATGGTAGTTGTACGGGAGCATCGCGTAGCGCAAGTTAATCAGGTTGCGTGCGCGCTCCAGCGTCACGCTATCGTGAAAGACAGGCTCTGGTGGGATGTGGTCTTGTGCGTGCGGACGAAATACAGGCGAAAACACCCCCATGGCCAACCAGCGATAGTAAAGCTCTGGATCAAAGGTTTCACCGCCTGCAAAACCACCCAAGTCGGAATGTATATAGCCAAGACCAAATGTCCCCATTTGCAGCGCCAGTTCGACCTGGCCTGTTAGCCCACCCCACGAGCGATCGACGTCGCCCGTCCATGGGATCATGCCGTAACGCTGCGACCCTAGGAAACCAGCTCGCATCATAATGAAAGGACGCTCATCAGAACGTGCGCTCATGCCCTCGTGTAAGAGTCGCGCCCACTCGTGACCATAGACATTGTGTAAAGAGCGGCCGGAGCCTCGTTCGTAAACCGTATCATCGGGGTGCACCTCGGGCTCCCCTAGATCGCCCCAAATTCCGGCCACCCCCTGATCCAGTAGCCTCTCGTAGATACCCCAAAACCAAGCTCGGCCACTTTCGCCGAAGACATCGACAAGGCCCGTATTGCCGAAGTAAAAATCAAAGTTCTGTGGATCACCTGCCGGATTTTTGGCTAAGGCGTTCGCCTCTAGGGCGGGCCCCCAGTGCTTAGACTCCGTAAGAATGAAGGGTTCGGTAATCAATACCGTATTAACACCTTGCTTTCGGAAGTCGCTGAGCATTTGGGTGGGATCAGGCCAATTGGGTTCGAACCACTCCAGATTACCCATGGTTCCTTGAATCGTCTCGCCAAACCAATAGAGATCGAGCACAATCGCGTCTAAGCCAACCTTGGCTCGCTTGAACGCTTGCACTACCGACTCTGTCTCCGACTGCGTTCGATAACCAAAGCGCGAGGCAAAATTCCCCAAGGCCCACTGCGGCGGCAGAGGCTGCAAACCACTGACTCGGACCCACTCAGTGGATACGTCTAGTAAATTCGTTCCCGATAGAACGATATAGGCGGCTTCGCCCGCAGGCGCTTCAAATTTAAGAATATCGGGGTTCTGCGCACCCAAATCCATCACGCCTTTCGCTGGGTTATCGAAGGCAATCAAATAACTGCGATCCGATATGACGGCCGGAATCGAGTAATACATTTGATTTGATTCGGTGGTATAGCCGTAATGGGGTTTATTTTCGAGCGCCAGCCGGTGTCCTTTGCGATCCATTCCGAGGATACGTTCACCGCCACCCCAAAAACGATCGTCTTCGCTTATACGAAACCGCAGTCCTTGGATACCCGGCAACTGAACATACCCAGGATGCTCCGCGAACAACCACTCATCACCCCGAAAAAACTCAAGTCTCAGCGGGGACTTATGCACCACCGCGCGCAAGTCCTCCGTTTCTAATACCAACCTATCCTCAAACTCGGACACAATGACATTCGAGGAAAACGACTGCTCGGTTAATGCGTAAGAATGATGCGTTTCGTCCTCATCGTAGACAACCGATAGTCCTCCCCCAACGAGCGCGCGCATGCGGATTTCAACAGCGTCGCTCTTAATGGTGATACGCCCCAGGGCAGCGTTATGTTCATAGGAGAGAAACTGAGCGGCGTGGGCACCTGCTGTAATCAGCAGAACACCGAATATAAAGCTGAGTCGCAACATAATTAGTCTCTATTAAGGGGGCGAAGTTCGGCCGCGAAGCCACCGCTCGCAACCATCGACACAGTCACAACAGACGCTCGATTAACGCGTTGTCGGGAAACGGACAGGCGCTCGGGAGCAGTACGCCAGTTGGCATCCTTTGCGTCGCTATACAGCACTAGTTCATAGTCCGTACCAGGTTCAAGAAAACTCAAGGGGATATCGAGTTTGCGTGGCGTTTCATCGGTTAGGCCGCCAATAAACCAACGCGCCTCTCCTCGAGCTTGTCGCGCCTGAACAAGGTACTCGCCCACTTCGCCGGCAATCGCGACACTGCGCTCCCAATCTGTTACCACGGCTTCAATGAATTCAAGTGCCTGAGGATGCTGTACATAGTTCTCTGGAAGATCGGCCGCCATCTGGATAGGGCTGTAAATTACCACGTAGCTCGCCAATTGCTTCGCTATTGTAGTTTGCGGTCGGTTCCAGCCATCGAGCCCATTGAAGGTCATATCGACGATACCCGGAGTAAAATCCATTGGCCCGGCGAGTAAGCGGGTAAATGCTAATGTGGGTATGTGGCTGGGCGGATTCGGCGGTGAACCCCAGGCGTTAAACTCTTGA
>JAUHWV010000062.1 GCA_030427335.1 Gammaproteobacteria bacterium
TGGCTTCCGTATTTATGCCCGTATGAAACTTGATCTCGTCTAGGGCCTCAAGATTAGCGGGATCAGCTAGAGCAATGAAAAGCCGTTTGCCCCGTCTAAAAAGGGGTAAAGCGTGGTGCCTTTGAATGAGCTTAACGTCAACCAGTTCTTCGGGAAGCTGCGATGTATCAAATGCTTTTAAATCGAGCAGTGGGACGCCAAACTCAGATGAGGCAGCTGCAGCGATGCGCGCGCTATCGATCCCTTTGACCTCAACAAGCTGTTGTACAAAAGAGATACGCTTGGCGCTGGCCTCGTGTTGTGCTTCTCTCGCTTGGTCTACAGTGAGCAAGCCGTCAGCAATAAGCCGGCCAGCGAGCCCGCCGACTCGTGCGCGTGATGTGGATGTGGCAGGTTGATTCACACAGACTCCATCGAAAGAAAATGTTTAGCACTCTTTTTTCCTTCGTAAATTATATGCTAACCTAATGAGGGCGCCCAGCTATTAACGACCCTTAACGCTCTAGACATGTTGCCTTTTCTGTAAAAATTTGCAACTAAAACAGTAGTAAAAACGGGTATGCCAAGTTGCTATCTCAGGGAGTAACTGCGGCGTCAGAGAAGACATGAAGTAGTGCAAACCAGCGGCTCCTCAAGGGGATATGGATATGGAGAACATGCAGCAAACTCGTCAGCAAGGCTTTACGCTGATCGAACTTATGATCGTGATCGCGATTGTGGGCATCTTGTCGGCGGTGGCGTTGCCGGCGTATCAGGATTATACAACTCGTGCGAAACTGAGCGAAGTTCTGGTAATCATGGGTGAAGTAAAGACCGGCGCGGCAGAATATGCATCCGTTAACGGAGACTTTACGGATTCTACACTCGACAACATGGGCGTCCAAGCTGATCCGGCCAGTCTTCTTGTTGACGCGATAACTTGGGACGCAGCGACAGGTAAGTTCACATTTCCCATCGTTGCTAACTCAACGGGAGATGCTGCTATTGATGGGCAAAACTTCTTCTTAACGGGCACCGTGTCTGGCGGTGCAGTTACGTGGACGTGTTCAACTGATGTGGCTACGACTGATTATGGTAAGGTCCCGTCCAGCTGCAGAACGGCAGGTCCCGTCCAGGAGCAGGACGAGGGGTAGTTAACAGGGTACGTAGCGAAATAAGAAAAGTCGGGTTCATCCCGGCTTTTTTTTTACTCGGTAACTTATGGCAAGAATACTAGTTTCGCGCGGTCCACGTTTTGAGGGCCAATCCCATATGGTCATCGGAATGGTAACCGGCGCGATGATCACGGTATTGTTTGCCGGAGGTCAGCTTCACTACGACGCGGCGCGTTGGACGCTGAGCATAATCATTGTCAGTTCAGGTTGTTTTATCATCGCTGCCCCTGTCTTTGCCGCTATGATACATGCCAGTGTTTCGGCGGTGTTTTTGTCACCGTATTCGGTTGCAATTGGAATGTTCCTTGTTCCCATGTTCTTAGCGTTATTGGAGAGATGCTCAAATGCTGGATTAAAAATTAGTATTCGAGCAAAAATTGGTAGGTCCTACGAGCGCCCACTAGCTTTAATTGTGTTTGCGCTTTGGCTTATTTTGTCTTATGCACATTTGAAAAGCTTATCCTCTTATCATTCTGCAATGGAGTCAGATAAACGATGCCTCGTGCTGACTGGGGAGCTTCGCTCACTGTGGCCGCGCGTTTGGTTGCACGGTGATTTCCCGAGACCACCATCCATGGCGTGTGACGAGAGTAAGATACCTCCGGAGGCACGTCCTTAACAGGAGTACAGTGCGTTAAGGGGTTTTGAGCGTTTGGCGCATAGAGTGTAAAACCGGCTCCGTATATCCACTGGGTTGCACTTTACCCTCAAAAACCAAATCACAAGCCGCTTTGAAAGCAATAGATCCCTCAAAATCCGACGCCATAGGCTTGTAGAAAGGATCACTTGCGTTCTGCTTATCAACTACTGCTGCCATCCGCTCCAGCGTCTCTCGCACTTGCTCTTCAGTGCAAATACCATGATGTAACCAGTTCGCAATGTGCTGGCTTGAAATTCGGAGGGTGGCACGGTCTTCCATCAAGCCCACATTGTGAATATCAGGTACTTTAGAGCAGCCTACGCCTTGATCTACCCAGCGCACAACGTAACCCAAGATGCCCTGGCAGTTATTGTCGAGCTCGGCTTGCACCTCCTCGGCACTCAGATTGCTGCAATCACCTACGGGGACTTCGAGGATGTCCTCGACCTTCGCGATACCGCGCGATTTAAGCTCTTCTTGCCTTTCAAACACGTTTGTTTGGTGGTAGTGGATAGCGTGCAGCGTCGCAGCGGTAGGCGAAGGCACCCACGCCGTGGTTGCACCGGCCTTCGGGTGGCCGCTTTTCTGCTCAAGCATTGCGGCCATAAGGTCGGGCATCGCCCACATCCCTTTACCGATCTGAGCCTTACCGGGCAGTCCGCACACTAGGCCGATATCAACGTTGCGATCCTCGTAGGCCTTGATCCAAGTGCTGTTCTTCATCTCGCCCTTGGGCATCATGGGGCCCGCGAGCATACTCGTATGAATCTCATCGCCCGTGCGGTCAAGGAATCCGGTATTGATGAAGACCAAACGCTCTTTCACCACTTCAATGCAGGCTTTTAAGTTGATACTGGTGCGGCGCTCCTCGTCCATGATGCCGACTTTGATTGTGTTTCTCGCAAGGCCATAGCAATCCTCGATCTTTGAAAACAGGCGGCAGGTAAAATCGACCTCCTCCGGTCCGTGCATCTTGGGTTTAACAATATAGATGCTGCCCGTTCGCGAATTCTGCAATGCACCGGTGCGCTTGAGATCATGCATGCTGATCAAGACGGTAAATAACCCGTCCATAATACCTTCAGGCACTTCGGTCCCATCTGCGGTTAGGATTGCTGGGTTTGTCATCAAGTGGCCCACATTGCGCACGAACAACAGGCTGCGGCCGTGAAGCGTCATCATGGTGCCGTCGGGGCGAATAAAGGTGCGGTCTGAGTTTAGTCGGCGCTCCATTGTCGTTCCACCTTTCTGGAACGCCTCAACCAAATCGCCTTTCATCAGGCCAAGCCAGTTACGGTAGACCAGTGTTTTATCCTCGGCATCCACCGCGGCCACGGAGTCCTCGCAATCTTGGATCGTGGTGATCGCTGCTTCTAAGCATAAGTCCTTCACGCCCGCTGGATCGGTTGCGCCTATCGGGCTATTGCGATCAATCTGAATTTCGATATGCAAACCGTTGTGCTTTAAAAGCACAGAGGCGGGGTTCTCAGCCGCACCCGTGTAGCCGACAAACTGTGAGCGATCTTTCAATAGGCATACGTTGCCTTCCTGCAGTACGGCCGTGAGTTTTTCACCGGTTACGGCATACTGCTTTACATCTGCGTGGGAGCCACTCGCCAGTGGGCAGTGTTCATCTAGAAAGGCCCGGGCAAAGGCGATTACTTTGGCGCCCCGAACCGGGTTATAGGCACCGGCGCGCTCTGCGCCATCGGCTTCTGAGATTACATCGGTGCCATAGAGTGCATCATATAAGCTGCCCCAGCGCGCGTTCGTTGCGTTCAGAGCATAACGTGCGTTCATCACAGGTACAACGAGCTGGGGGCCCGCCATCGTCGCGATTTCTTCGTCTACGTTTTCTGTGGTGATGGTAAAATCAGCGGGCTCAGGCAACCAGTACGCGATGTCTTTTAAAAACTGTAAATAAGCACCTTGGTCGTATGGGGCAGGATTCGCTCGGTGCCAAGCGTCAATCCTAGCTTGGAAATCGTCACGCTTGGCGAGCAACGCTTTGTTCTCCGGCATGAATTCAGTAATGACATCGGCTGCGCTTTGCCAGAAGTGATCTACCGAGATACCTGTGCCCTCGATAATGTCGTTTTCCAGTAAGTTGTCGAGAATGTCAGCGACCTGTAGTCCAGCTCGTTCAACGCGCGCAGTCATGGTGTGCTCCTAGCAAATTTTTCTGTTTGCCGAGTCTAGGAGAGGCGTGATAATTTATCAAATCTATAGATGTTATCGCAGTCATTTTTCTGGTGAATAACGGCCTTGTGGGATCTTAGTCCTAATCCACCTTTGGTGCCGGTAAACTCCGTGCCGTCTCCGCAATCAAGCGCCGCAACCACTGATTCCCCGGATTGTGCTGTAAAAGCGGGCTCCAGGCCATCTTTAACTCAAGCGGTGGAATCTTAAGTGGCGGCTGCCGCAAAACTACCCTTGGGTTGTTTGACTTCAACAAAGCCGCGCGCGTAGGCAAGGTCACAATCAAATCGTTTTGTTCAGCCAGCGTCATAGCCGCTTGATAGTGTCTCGTAAATACTCGAATTTGGCGTTTCTTGCCCAATCTGGCCAGAGCGGAATCCACCCAACCTAGGCGCTGAACGTCATCGGGGTTCACGCCCACGCCTACGCCCATACCGGTCTTGCTCACCCAAATGTGATTCGCTTTCAAATAGCTGTCGAGCGTAAAGTCTTCTAGCACGGGGTTGTTTGGGCTTAGAAGGCAAGAAAAGGTGTCATCCCACAAATGCGTCTGGTGAAAGGACTGGGGCATCGCATCAAAACGGTTGATCACCATATCCACCTTGCCGCGCTCGACGTCTAGAAAACTGACGTCACTGGGCGTCATGATATCTAACGTGATACCCGGAGCCAGCTCTCGGAGCTGCGACAGTACGTGTGGCAAGAGCGTCGACTCGGCGTAGTCACTGGCCATGATTCGGAACACGCGGTTTTGAGTGCTGGGCTCAAATACCTGCCGAGTTTGCACCGCACGATCGATATTGGCGAGTACGTCGCGCACAATAGGTTCGAGCTCGAGTGCACGTTCCGTGGGGGCCATCCCTTCGCTAGTGCGCACCAAGAGCGGGTCACCAAAGAGATCGCGCAAACGCTTCAGTCCATTGCTCATAGCGGGTTGCGATAAACTCAGTTGGTTGGCCGCTTGCGTCACATTGCGCTCACGCAGTAAAACGTCGAGATAAACCAAAAGATTTAAGTCAATGCGATTCAGATTCACACAAGCCCCTTATTGTCGAAATCTGTGAAGGATCAATGCATTGCCTACAAAAATCCCTTCTTTATTGATTCTGTGAATGGCAGTCATTGAGGGTATAGTCTATGCAAATTACGCCCGTTTTACGATCCTTTCCACCGACTTTAGTCGAAGGTTAACGTTGTCACTGCAAACCACGCAGTGAGGCGTTATCATTGGACCCGATAAATTGCCTATATTGAGCGCGCCTGAGCGCGTCAGGGAGACACCATGGATAACTACAGAGCGCCTGTTGAGGACATGCAATTCTTAATCGATGAGGTGCTAGACGCCGAGAATCGACTCGGCTCTTTGCCTTGCTACGCTGAGGCCGGTGTCGGCCCTGATCTGACCACTGCTCTGCTGGACGAAGCGGCGAAACTGGCCAATGACGTTGTTGCACCTTTGCGCCGCACGGGCGACCTGCACCCCGCGCAGTGTGAGAACGGTAAAGTGATTTGCTCGCCGGGTCACGAGGATGCCCTGGTCCAGCTCGGTCAGGGCGGTTGGACGGGCATCGCTGCACCGGTAGAGATGGGCGGTCAAGGTCTGCCTGAATTGTACGGTACCGCAGCAAGTGAGATGTGGAATGGTGCAAATATGGCCTTTGCGCTCGCGCCGTTTTTAAGCTCCGGTGCGGCGCTCGCGATTGCGGCGCACGGGAGCGATGAACTCAAGCGGATCTATGCCGAGAAAATAAACTCTGGTGAGTGGTCGGGCACCATGAACTTGACCGAATCGGGTGCGGGCTCTGACTTGGGAACACTAAAAACGCGAGCGGTGCCCGAAGACGATCACTACCGAATTTTCGGTCAAAAAATCTACATTACTTGGGGCGACCACGAGGCCACCGACAATATCATCCACCTGGTGCTGGCGCGCCTACCCGATGCGCCTGAGGGTTCCAAAGGCATTTCGCTCTTCTTGGTGCCCAAGTTTTTGGTGAATCCGGATGGCTCTCTAGGTTCGCGTAATGACGTCTACCCCGTATCCGTTGAGCACAAGCTCGGTATCCACGCGAGCCCGACCTGCGTTATGGCCTACGGTGATAACGAGGGCGCTATCGGTTACCTAGTTGGCAACGAAAACGAAGGCTTACGCTGCATGTTCACGATGATGAACGAAGCGCGCCTAAAAGTGGGTATTCAGGGGCTGGGTGCCGCAGAGGGAGCCTTTCAGAAAGCGCGCGCTTACGCGCATGAACGCGTTCAGGGCGGGGTATCGATCATTAATCACGCCGATGTCAAACGTATGCTGCTCACCATGCGCTCGGGTTGTGAGGCGATGCGGGCATTAGCCTTCAGCGAGGCAGTGACGATGGATCTGGCGCACGCCGGTCCAGAAGCTGAGCGCCCAGCAATGCAGGCGCGTATTGATCTCATGATTCCCGTAATTAAAGCGTGGCTCACCGCTTTTGGTGAAGAGCTCACTTCTATTGGTGTGCAGGTGCACGGTGGGATGGGTTATGTCGAAGAAACCGGAGCGGCCCAGTATTTTAGAGACGTACGCATCACCTCGATCTACGAAGGCACTAACGGTATTCAAGCGGCGGATCTGGTGAATCGTAAGCTCGGCCGTGACGGTGGCGCCACGATGGAATCAGTGCAGGGCGAGATTGCGGATACCATAGCGAGCCTTCGCGAAAGTGATTCGGCGACCTTGCGCGCCATGGGTGACCAACTCAAAACGGCACTTGCGGCACAAGTGCGTGCGACTCAGTGGATACTGGAGCAATTGCCTGCCTTCCGAGACGCGGCCTTGGGCGCATCTTACGAATACTTAATGATGACCGGCTATCTGTTCGGTGGCTGGCAATTGGCTCGCGGCGCGAAGGTGGCTGAGCGTAAAATCAAAGCCGGCAGTGATCGCCCGTTTTATGCTCAAAAGGTCGCAACAGCTGGATTTTACTGCGAACAAATCTTGCCGCGCTGCTTGGCCGGTGAGCAGGCTGTGTTAAGCTCGGCGGGAGCCATTGTTGGTTACCCCGTTGATTGGATCTGATTATGGAAGCCGATTTCGCCACGCCCGATTTATGCGATGACAACCCCGATGCCCGTGTACTGCACGCGCAGTTTCGTTCATTTGGCCGCAATGCTCGGTTTTGTGGACAGGCTGTCACCATCAAGTGTTTTGAGGACAACTCCTTGGTTAAGGCCAAGGTGAATGAGCCGGGTAAGGGCAAAGTCATCGTAGTTGACGGGGGTGGCTCTTTACGCCGAGCACTACTCGGCGATCAGCTAGCCGAAAAGGCCGTACTGAATGGCTGGATGGGCATCATCATTAACGGCGCCGTTCGCGATGTGGAAATTCTCGCTACTCTGCCCTTGGGTATTCTGGCGCTGGGCGTGATCCCGTTAAAAACAGATAAGCGCGATGTGGGGCTACAGGGCCTACCTATTGAGATCGGTGGTGCTGAAATCAGCGAGGGTGATTGGATATACGCAGACGCCAGTGGTGTGGTGGTGAGTCCTCGAAATTTGATGGATCTTTAACCATCATAGGTTTCCCTGGCTTGACAATTCCTGTGGTATTAGCCGACAACGGTTAGCCATCGGTTAAGCGCATTGATAGGTCAAGCGCCCTGCAGTGTTTGGTCAAAGCCCCAATTGAAATGTAGTCAACCCCCGTTTCAGCAATCGGTACGAGCGTGGCATCCGTTACGTTACCCGATACTTCTAGACTCACTTCGCCTTGGCAGCGTTGTACCGCGGCTTGCATCTGCTCGAGCGTGAAATTATCTAACATGATGCGGTCAACCTGTGCGCTAAGGGCCTGCTCAAGCTCGGATTCGGTTTCTACTTCGACTTCCAGTAAGACAGTTGGCGCCAGGGCGCGGGCGGCTTCAACCGCAGCTTGGATGCCTCCGCTCGCCGTAATGTGGTTCTCTTTGATCAGGAAAGCATCGAACAACCCGATACGGTGGTTGTAGCAGCCGCCACAGGTAACAGCGTATTTTTGGGCGAGGCGAAGCCCTGGAATGGTTTTGCGTGTATCCAGTAACTTAACCGAAGTATGCATCACGCGATCGGCGTATTCGCGCGCCACACTGGCCGCGCCAGCCAGCGTTTGTAGAAAGTTCATAGCGGTGCGTTCGCCTGTGAGAAGTGCTCTGGCGGGACCTTCAAGCTCGAGTATCGTTTGATTCGGTTCCAGCCGATCGCCGTCTTGAGCGCGCCAGGTGAGGGTAACTCTGGAGTCAATTTGCGCGAAGACTTCATTCGCCCAGGCTTGCCCAGCAAGCACTCCTGTTTCGCGTGTGATGATTTGCGCTTTTGCCCATTTATCTTCGGGGATAAGTTGCGCCGTGATGTCCCCCGTGCCGATGTCTTCGGTTAATGCTCGTTTTACGTCGGCGCGAATACTTTCTATGGGGGGGAGCTGCATGCTATTGTCTCTGGAAACGGTGATCGGTCGCTATGATAACAGGTGTTAGGGTCGGATAGATAACGGGGCTTGGGGCTTCAGCGAAACGCGTTTGCTGCATGTTGCACTGAGTCGGATTCAATGAGGGCGTGCCGACCAGTGACAGAGCCGTATACGCACTCGGTCCGAGTGCGAGATCGAACGTCGCTAATAGATAAGTCAGAGAATCGGGTTCAGGTAAGGATAATAAACGGTGTCGCGACAGGATATACATATAGTGGACGGGTGGTTGAGTGCAGCCCGAAAACGCCCCTCGCCTAATTACAATGCGCGACCCGAGAGCCAGACGCCCGAGTTGATTGTGCTCCATAATATTAGCCTACCGGCTGGGGAGTTTGGAACAGGCTACGCCGAAGAGCTGCTGTGCAATGAGCTGGATTGCGCGATGCACCCCAGCTTCTCCGATCTACAAGGGCTGGAGGTATCCGCTCATCTGTTGATTGATCGCGAAGGCGCAGTGGTACAGTTGGTGAGTTTTGACGATCGCGCTTGGCACGCCGGAATATCAGAGTATTGTGGTCGCGAGAACTGCAACGATTTCAGTATCGGAATCGAACTGGAAGGGACGGACGACTTGGCATACACTGACGCACAGTACCAAGCTCTTGCCGAGGTGGTGCCAGTTATTCAGCAACACTACGCGATTTTGCCGAGCGCCATAATAGGCCACAGCGACATCGCCCCCGGGCGTAAAACGGATCCCGGACCCGCGTTTGACTGGAGCCGTTTAAGCAAAGCTTCTGGGGCATAATTTAGGGGGATCCATGCTTTACTTGGCCAGTTTGGCTGCAGCGGCATTTTTGATTTACAGCGCAGAGCGTAACCCAGTGGGTTTGTGGGTGGCTGATCGCATAGACGACACAGTCGCCTTCGCTACGGGTTTCGGCTTTTCGGGGCCAGCGCAGATGGTGAGCGCCGTCGTGGTCCCACTCTTGGTTTTTTCTCTACTGTACGCGTGGGTTGATAGTTGGGCCTTTGGGCTCGTTGGGGCCACTGTCGTCGTGGCGACCGTATGCGCTGGAGTCCGCTTTGATTTGGCGCGCCGTATTATTGACGACATTCAAATTGATTGGCTGAGAGGCGATGTCACGGCCGCCGAAATTCGCTTAGAAAAGGCCTTGGAATCTTGGTTACCTGCCGCCGAAGGGGAGTCCCTTGCGCGTCGTTTGAGCTTTTTAGAAAAAGCCTTATTGCTCGCCGTTGTTTGTGTGTTCTCGGGCGCGTTTTACTTTATTTTGTTGGGTCCCGTCGGTGTTGCTTTGTATCTTTTGGCGGTTTTCTATCATCAGCGCTGCGAGCGGAATGAACCCAACGGAGTCCTGGCTGCACTTCTTTGGCTTCCGAGCCGAGCCTTGGCTACCACCTTCCTTCTTGTGGGCGATTTCTCTGCTGGTGCTAAAGCCGTGGGGAATGCCTGGATGGATCATCGCATGCCCGTACACACTGCGCTTACGAATACGGCCCTTGCATGCAGCCCCAATTTAGCTGACCTAGACAGCTTCGGCGAAAAAGCCAAGCTGTTGACCGGATTTTCCGCCTTGACCGATCTTCTGCGGCGTAGCGCCGTAGTGTGGTTGGTGGTGTTTTCACTCTGGGTGCTTTTATTGTGAGCCTCGCGCGGCTCGGACATACACGGTGGGATTAATCGATGGCAAGATCCTACCCCGAGCACCTGCGGGATATTAAAACACGAACTTTCTTGGCCGATGCGCGCGCCCCTTATACCGTAAAAAAATCAGCAATCCTTACTGTCGTATTTCATTCGGACCCTGCTATGCTCGGCGCCAAATGGACGCTCGAGATCGGCTCTCGAACGATCGGTTTGGGGCGTGAAACGCTCTTTAAAAGTGTGCGCGGCGATGATTGCTTCCCACTTATGGATGCCTACATATCACGAGAGCTCGCTCTTTTGCACTACGCAGATAACGTGCTGAAAATTCAGCGTAATTCGTCAGCAAGCCCAATTGAATCATCTTTCTCTGTGGGGACATGGGATGAGCTTAAGGTTGGTGCCAGCGAGGGAGTGGTAGTCGCCTTTACGTTATCGCACCGCGTAGTATTGGCGCTGACTTTTGGTTGCCCCACAACAGACTCCAAAGAGACAGCTGATTCACCCATTGTCGGTGAAAGTCTTGCAACTCGGGCTCTGCGAGCCGAGATACAGCGCGTTGCCGAGACAGATGATGATGTTTTGATAACGGGGCCAACCGGCGTTGGTAAGGAATCGGTTGCCAGTGAGATTCATAGGCTGAGTGCGCGAGCTGAAAACCCCTATATCACGGTGAACGTAGCGGCGATTCCAGAAGATTTAGCTGCGGCCGAGTTTTTTGGAGCGGAGAAGGGTGCTTTCACCGGGGCGCACAGCCGCAAGGTAGGGCTGTTCAGACAAGCCAATGCGGGTTCGATTCTGTTAGACGAAGTTGGTGACGCAGCCCCTGCCCTGCAGGCGCAACTGCTGCGTGTGCTGCAGGAGCGCGAGGTGCAAGTTGTAGGCGGCGCAATTCAACGTGTTGATTTGAGGGTCATTGCAGCGACCGAGCAAGATATTGATTCAGATACGACACCTTTTCGCGCCGCCCTGAAGCATCGCTTGGCACAACAGCGTATTCGTGTTCCTTCGCTTGCGGCTCGCAAAGACGATATCGGCCTGCTGGCTCTTCACTTTATGGCAGACAGGGTACCAAGCCCCTGGGCGGGGGAGGTTGATCCAATTGCGCTCGCGGCTTGGAGTCAAATTTTTCATGAGTTCGTGTACTACGAGTGGCCCGGGAATATACGAGAGCTGCAGTCGGTTTTGGTTCGGATTCGAATGGTTGATGGCGTTCCAGTGTTGGCTGAGCCTCTGAATAGGGCGCTCTCAGGGAGTGCGCTGAACGATGCTCAAGTTCAATCGGATACGAATGCCTCAGCCGGTGTGCAAGAGACCTCTAACTTGCACCGACCCAAGGCACGTAAACGAGATATCAGCTCTCGTGAGTTTTGCGAGCGTTTTGATGCCCTTGATTTCGAGGTGACTGCGACGGCAAACCATTTAGCGTGGTCACGCATGAGTGTTT
>JAUHWV010000063.1 GCA_030427335.1 Gammaproteobacteria bacterium
CACAACCCGTCCACGATAAGCCACACCTAGCGCACTATAGGCCACACCTAGATCACTGGAGGCCACATCCCAGTTTGATTCGCTAAACATTTCGAACGCTAGAACATCTTCAATCCTTCACCCAACTTCAGCTCCGTGCTAACGTCACACAAAAAGATAAGGAGCTAAAATGGCTATATCAGTTCATAAAAACGGGGGCGGCATCGGTGCCCGAGTCGAAGGCCTCGACGTAAGCAAACCATTATCGGCCGATCTAATCGCGGAGTTACGCACAATCTGGCTCGAGAACAAGGTACTGATCATTCCCGACCAAACGCTTTCCGTCGAAGACTTAGCTAGATTCACGCTTTATTTTGGTGAGTTTGGTGAAGACCCTTTCTTTGGCAGCATCGATGAACACCCCAATATAGCGGCAATTCAGCGCAATGCCGACGAAAGGACCCCCATCTTTGCCGAGATCTTTCACACCGATTGGAGCTTCCTTCCAATTCCACCGGCAGGTACCTGCCTTTATGGCATCACGATTCCCCCCCATGGGGGGAACACGCTCTTCGCGGATCAAGTGGCGGCCTATGAGGCACTCCCCGCAGAGATGAAATCCAAAGTTGAGGGGCTCACAGCGATACACTCTGCTGAGCTCGGCTACGCACCAACCGGCGCCTACGGCGATGCAGATCAAGACTCAGGGCGCAGTATGAAGATCATCCCGAGCGAGCGAGCTCGGGAGAAATACGAGCACCCTCTAGTCAGAGTGCATCCAGAGACAGGCGCTAAAGCCCTATTCTCTTCAGCAGCCTACATTCAAGGCTTCAAAGAGCTGGAGAAGGCAGAGAGCGACGCCCTGCTTATGGAACTCTATGTGCACCAGACACAAGAGCAATTCGTTTACTCTCACCCTTGGCAAAAAAATATGCTCATCATGTGGGACAACCGCTCTCTATTACACGCAGCAACAGGCGGCTACGATGGCTACGATCGATTGCTGTATCGAACCACGATCGCCGATACGCGCTTTTAACGCTCGGCTAAGAATGGCGCTTGGCGCATCGCTAAGATCGTTTTCTGTACCGAACCACGATCGCCGACACCAACTTTTAACGGCGGGGGGGCGACAAGGACGAACGGGCGTTTTTTTGCCTCACGTAGCGGAGTCTAGTCCTGGGCTGGGGTCGGAGTACACTCTGACGGCTCCGTTCGGAGCCTTACGTTCAGATCCGAGCCACCGATCAGAGTCGCGACCATGGCGGAGCGGATTACACTCCAACTCCTCGCTTCCTGCGAGCCAATCGCTCTAACGCCTTGATCTAGACCCGCCTTTCACAAATCAGGGAGCGTCTTGCATGACCCTCAGCGCCGCCAGCAAGTAAGCCAGCATTGACCAAACGGTCAGAACCGCTGCAATCAAAAAGAGGGCATGGCCCAGTAGATACAGGAGCGGATTACCATAAATTGGATCAACGAAAAGCAAAACGGTAATGGATATCATCTGCACCGTGGTCTTGACCTTACCCAGCCACGACACCTTCACAGAGGTGCGCTCACCCAGCTCCGCCATCCACTCGCGCAAAGCCGACACCACAATTTCACGGGCAATGATCACGCAACCCGCTACAGTAAACAAAACCGACTGAAATTCATGCACCAATAGAATAATAGCTACCGCCACCATGAGCTTGTCGGCGACAGGATCCAAGAAGGCACCGAAAGAGGTCCACTGACCCAAACGGCGCGCCAAATAGCCGTCTAGCCAGTCGGTCACGGCGGCCGCACCAAATAGGGCCGCCGCAATTAGATGCTTGTTTTCCCAACCCGAGAAAAACACCAGTACTAAAGCGGGTATCATGGCCACACGCAATAGTGTCAGACTGTTGGGCAAATTAAACATCCAAGCTATCCCTTACCACTCTGTAAAAAATCGACGATTTGCTCCGCCAAGGCGCGACTAATTCCCGGCACTTTCGCAAGCTCCTCCATGTTCGCACCTTTTACCCCTGAGGCGCTACCAAAGTGCCGCAATAAATCGCGGCGGCGCTTGGCCCCAACACCGGGTATGGATTCGAGACCTGACTGGTGCGTCTTAGCTCGACGCGCGCGGTGCCCCGTGATGGCGAAGCGGTGCGACTCATCGCGAATGTACTGTATTAAATGCAAAGCGGGATCATCCGCAGACAGCCGCCACTCCTGCCCCGTAGCACCGTTGATCAGCGTTTCAAATCCAGCTTTACGGGTACTGCCTTTGGCGACACCAATAACAACGATATCATCAAGTGCAAGCTCGCCAAGCACACCCATGGCTTGGCCTACCTGCCCCTTCCCTCCGTCAATCAGCAGCACGTCTGGCTTGACACCCTCGCCTGACTTCAGTCGTCTGAATCGCCGCTCGAGCGCCTGCTGCATAGCGGCGTAGTCATCCCCCGCGGTAATGCCATCAATATTGAACTTTCGGTAATCTGACTTCACCGCCCCCTCGGCTCCAAAAACCACGCAAGACGCGACGGTTTGCGCCCCACTGCTATGGCTGATGTCAAAACATTCAATGCGCTCGGGAATACGAGGTAACGCGGCGGCTTTTTGCAAGGCCTGTAAGCGAGCTCTCGTCGTTTCTTTCGCCTCAAGGTGTGCCGCCAGATTGGACTCCGCAGTCTGGTTCGCCAATTGTAACCAGCGGGCGCGAGATTCTCTCACCGAGCTCTTGAGAGCGACCTTGCTCCCCGCCCGCTGAGTTAATAGGTCTTGGATAGCCCCGCTTTCTACAGGGCGATGCGACACGATCACTTCTTGCGGAATCGGTCTTTCGCTAGCAAGGTAATACTGTGTTATAAACGCCGCGAGCGTTGCCCCCTCTGAATCATCCAGCGCTAAGGGTGGGTAAAAAGAGCGACTCCCGATCACCCTGCCCTCACGGACGAACAAAACGTGAACACATGCCTTACCGTGACGCGCGGCGCAAGCGATTAAATCGACGTCGCCACGAACACCCTCGATACCTTGCGCGGACTGGACGTGCTGTATATGTCCGAGCTGGTCTCGCAACACAGCGGCCTTCTCAAACTCGAGCTTTTGTGCTGCGGCTTCCATGTCGTCCGCCAATTTCGACATTAACTCCCGGCTCTTGCCCTGCAAGAATAAGCGCGTACTCTCAACTTGCTCGGCATATTCAGATTCAGTCACATGTCCGCTCACACAAGGTGCCGTGCAGCGGCCGATCTGATACTGAAGACAGGGGCGAGATCGATTACTGAAATAGACGTCTTCGCACTGCCGAACTCGAAAGGTCTTTTGCAGGAAGTGCAACGATTCGCGCACAGCGCCCGAACTCGGGTATGGGCCGAAATACTGCCCTTTCTTACGCTTTGCGCCTCTATGGAAGGCCAAGCGTGGGAAAGTGTCCTCAGTCGATAAAAAGATATAGGGATAAGATTTATCGTCTTTGAGCAGGATGTTATAAGGGGGGCGATGCTCTTTAATCAGGTTATGCTCAAGCAGCAAAGCGTCGACTTCGTTACTCGTTACCGTCACCTGAATATCAGAGATTTTACTGACCAAAGCCATTGTTTTGGTTGTCAGCCCTGATGCGCGAAAATAGCTGCTCACGCGCGACTTCAAGTTTTTCGCTTTGCCAACATACAAAATAGCACCGTTTGCATCCAGCATCTGATAGACACCTGGCCGCTGCGTAAGCTGCTTTAAGAAGGCGTTAGAATCAAAGTGACTTTTTCTCACCGATAGATCAGACACTATAACCATCCCGCTTTACCCAAAACGAGCCGATTTCATAAAATCCCCTCGGACATCTCGGTCGCGGCACAAGCAGACGCTCATCACGGCGTGGCCTGAGCCTTACTCTCAAACGTTTCATGATGCCAATGTTCCCAGTGCGATGGGCTCGCGTTCCAGTAACACACCGAAGAGGGCGTGCACACGTTCTGCCACGCGACTTGCAAAATGCAAACAGGCTTGGCCTGATGAAGCGCTTAAATTTATCAAAACCAAGGAATGTCTCTCGCTCATCGCGAAACCCGCCTCGGTGAAACCTTTCAGACCAGCTTGTTCTATCAAGTAAGCAGCTGATATTTTGACTCTTCCCTCCGCGACGGGATACACCGGAATATGGGGCAAAAGATTTTGAAGCGCAGAGAGTTCGCTCGTGCTCAAAACAGGATTTTTAAAAAAACTCCCCGCATTGGGTGTAACGATTGGATTAGGCAGCTTGTGAGCTCGAATTGCCTCTACTTGCTTGAGTACGTTAATTGGCGTGGGGGCCACCCCAGCGGCATCCAGTGCCTCGTGTAAAGCAGCGTAACTCAGGTTCACCTTTGGCTTCTTAGATAATTTGAACGTCACCGCCAAAATGCCCAAGCGCCCCGCTTCCTTGGTTTTAAACCGTGAAGTGCGATAGCCAAATTCACAATCGGCCGCGCTGCGTTCGAACACCTCACCTGTGTTCAGGTCGATACAGCTGACGGCATGGACCCAATCCGCTAGATCGACGCCATACGCCCCAATGTTCTGAACCGGCGCGGCGCCGCAAGAGCCAGGAATAGAGACCAAATTTTCGAGACCAAACCAAGCGTGATCAACGCAGGCTCGTACAAATGGATCCCAGTCGTGCCCTGCACCGACCCGAACAAATACAGACTCGGCATCTTCTCGCTCTAACCCGAGCTCAGCATTGGCTGGATGCAGAACCAAACCTTCGATTCGAGGCGCCAGCACAACGTTGCTGCCACCACCAAGGATAGTCACTGGCAAATCAGCCGAGTTCGCCCAAGCCAGTGCCTCCTGCCAATCGGCAACGCTTTTCACCTCGCAAAAGCATTCCGCCTGCGCGCTCAAACGTAAACTGTTAAGGCCGCTCAGATCTTTGTTTTTCTCGATCGTCAGAGACATCAAACACTCAACAAACGATTCACTTTTTCGAGATCGGCCTGCGTATCCACACCACCTGGTACGGCCTCGCAGGCAGGCTCGACATGAATTCGTACGCCTTGGTGAAGCGCGCGCAATTGTTCGAGTTTCTCTAATCGCTCGAGATCGGCCATAGGCCAGGTCGTAAAGGCTCTCAAAGTACCGGCGCGATAAGCATATATCCCCAAATGCCGATACCATGACTCCTGTTCTAGGTCGACTATCTGCAGCGCTGTATCGCGGCTGAACGGTACGGTCGACCGGCTGAAATACAGCGCCATACCCTGGATATCAAAAACGACTTTAACCGCATTCGGATCCAACAGGGTCTCGTGGTCCGTAATCCGCTCACACAGGGTGGCGATACCGGCACTGGGATTTTTGGCTAAATTTTGCGCGACCTGCTCGATAACTTCGGGAGGAACCAGCGGTTCATCTCCCTGTACGTTTACGACGATGGCGTCATCGTCTAGGTCGAGCTGATCTACTACCTCGGCTAAACGATCGGTGCCCGACTCGTGCTCCGTTCGGGTCATGCAGACTCTCGCACCGAATCGTTCACACGCTTCTTGGACGGCATTGTGATCCGTCGCGACCACCAAGTCGCTCGCCCCCGCCTTTTGAGCTTGCATCCAAACGCGCTCAATCATAGGTCTACCCGCAATCATCGCTAAGGGTTTACCGGGTAAGCGGCTTGACGCGTAGCGCGCTGGAATAATGATGGTATAGCTCACGGTTTGATCCTCAGAGAAGTAAGCACTTGCTCGATAAAGCCTTCTGGCAGCGCAAGATCAGCGCGGTAAGTCCAATAGTCTATCGCGGTTTGTCGAAGTTTTACCGCATCCTTTTCCGTAACAATAATGGGTTGTGTCAGCCCAGCAAAGTCAGATTCGTGGAAACGATGGTGGTCGGGGAAAGCGCGCAGTGTAACCTTGAATCCCAGTACCCTCAGATCAGCCCGCACTCTGTCTGGTACAGCAACGCCACTTACAAGCGCGATGCTTGGATGACGCGCTAGCATATCGGCTACCTCGACGACCTCACCGGTGACGCGGTGACAAAAACCACTGGGAATCATTGAAAGCCCCTGCCCACCCAAATCGGCACGATCAACCACAAAATCAACGGTATCTAAGCGTTCAATAGGCTCCCGTAGCGGGCCTAGAGGAAGACAGTGGCCATTCCCAAATCCCTTGCTGGAGTCGACCAGAGCGATCTCACACGAGCGATGTAATTTTCTATTTTGTAGGCCATCATCCGCAACAATGAGGTCAACCGAGGTCTTGAGAGCGTTATAGGCGGCCATACGATTGCTTGCAACGCACACCGGTACACGGGTTCGCTCATAGATTAATAGAGGCTCATCCCCTACTTGATCTGCCGTAGATTCATCGGACAACACCCTCAAATCACGACTTGAGCGACCATAACCTCTGCTGATCACGCCCACTTTGATACCCTTGGCTTGCAGCGCTCCAACCAAGGCGATAACAAAAGGGGTCTTGCCTGTTCCCCCCGCGGTAAGATTGCCCACGACCACGATGGGCGGATTGAGGGGCGATATACGAGGACGCCGCAAGGGCAGGCGGGTAACAGCACGGTATGTTAGCTCAAGCGGCCAGAGAAGCCATAGCAGACCTGGGCTCTGAGAGTACCAGCGCTTTGTCACAAAGCGCTCAAAGGTCGATCTAAAAAGCGCCAAATCAGGGTCACTCGTCAATTGGATTTAGGGTGGCAATGCTCAAACGCGAGAAGCCTAGCTGCCCGGCTGCGTCCATCGCCGTTACGACTGATTGATGTGTCGATTGCGCGTCAGCAACGATCGCCATAGGCAGCGTCGTATCACCCTTTGAAAGCCTATAGATTGCGTCTTTTAGAGCGCTAACCTGCGTTCCCACAATGGGTAGCCCATTCACGCGGTATGCGCCTTCTTTGGTTACGACTAACTCGATTAAATCGGGCACGATCTCTCTCGAGTCTCCGCTCGCCGTGGGCAAGGCCAAAGTCAGTTCAGTTTGCTTAGTAAATGAGGTGGACACCATGAAGAAAATGAGCAGCAAAAAGACAACATCGATCAACGGTGTTAGATTAACCTCAACCGGCTGTTTTGCGCGCCGCTCGAATTTCACTTAGCCGTCTCTGAATCAGTCATGACACCCGAGTTACCATGCAGAGCTTCAATCAAACGGTTCGCATCTTGCTCCATACGAACCACAATAGCATCAACCCGCCCATGCAGATAACGATGCATCACGAGCGAGGGTATCGCTACAGTCAAACCGGCAGCCGTTGTGATCAGGGCCTGTGATATTCCGCCCGCTAAAGCCCCTGCATTACCCGTTCCTTGGGTCACAATCTCTGTAAATACCGCGATCATACCAATAACGGTACCAAGCAAACCGAGCAAGGGTGTGATCACAGCAATGGTGCCCAGCGTGTTCAGAAAGCGCTCTAATTCGTGAACCACTTGTCCGCCAGCATCGCGCACGCTTTCTTTCATTACATCACGACCCGCTTTGGCGTTCACCAAACCCGCCGCCAAGATATGGCCAAGGTGACTTGAACTGCGCAGTGCGCGCAGCTTTTCGGCATTCAATTGCCCGGCCTTAATTTGCTGAAATAAGGTTTGAACTAATTGTGGAGGGGCAACTTTATTTGGCGTGAGAGCCACCAGGCGCTCCATCGAAACAGCCAGTGCAATTACCGAACAAAGTAAGATCGGAATCATCAGCCAGCCGCCGGCAGTCACAATATCTAACATACGCCCCCCTCTGTGTTGATCACATTATACGCACGTGTCGGGCCTTCACAACGCGAGTCTGTTGAAAAAACACTAGGTGCACGGTGCATCTACTCTGTGTTGCCAGAAACGGCGCACGATTTGGCGTGAAGTCGCGCTACTGATGGGCTTAATTCGAGACCAAGTGAGTCTAATCGCTCCCGTGTCGGCCGTATTGAGAACGCATACATCGGCTTCCGCAAGTCGCTTTAATACCGCCTTACTCGGATGGCCAAAATGATTGTTGAATCCGGCGGAAACCACCGCGATGTTTGGTTGGACCCATTTCAGCCATGTGGATGAAGTCGAGGTATCCGAACCGTGATGTGAGACCAGAAGCACATCACTCCTAAGACGCTCGCGCCAGTAGCGCACTAAAGCACGCTCGTGGTCCTTGCCGATATCCCCAACTAACAAAATAGTGTGCCCGAAGGCATGTATCTGGAGCACACAGGAGGAATCGTTATCGGACAATCCAGCGCTTGCCTCAAAGCCCGAAAGCCACAACAGCTGAACTTCCGAAGACCAGCGCTCTACCCTCCCGGGTGTGCAAGGCTCACTCTCTTGAAGAAATCCTCCGGCGCTCACGAGATGGTCGTAGGCAAGACCAAATTGGTTGGAAAACCACCCGCCGGAGTGATCGAAATCATTGTGGCTCACAACCACATGGCTCACCTTGCTAACACCTTGCTCGAGCAAAAATGGCGCGACAGTCTGATCGTAGACATAAAACGTTTCCGGCAAGCCTCCGGCCAAATCAAACAGGAGCCTCTCGCCCTTTGCATCAAACAAAGCTGCGCTTCCCTGCCCCACATCAAACACCGTTAGTGTGGCGGTATCGCTCTTGAAAAGTGGATTCAATGGCGCCCAGTAAAAAACAAGACAACCTATGCAGACAAAGCGCCAACGCCAGTTGATGGGAGTCCAGAGCGCCAGCAGGGCCAAACTGGTCAGCGCCGCGACAAGCGCTCCAGAGCTATGTTGAATACCGAAAACGGTAATTGATGCGTTGCCAGCTAATCGTTCCGAAAAGCCGATCGGTGCGCTGGCAATCCTCCACAACGGTGAAGCCCAGTCAGATTGCATCAAAAGTTCCAGCAACGATGCGCCTAATGCGGCCGGGACCACCCAAACGCTCACTACCGGAATCGCAATTAAATTCGCGGGGATGCTGAGAAAGGGCAGTTGTTGGAAATAGAGTGCACTAAGAGGCGCAACAGATAGGCATACAATGGCATGCGTAAGCACTGTACGAAAACAAATGGGAAAACGGCGAACAGCCAGTCCAGCGCATAACACCATGAAGACAGCTCCAAAACTGAGCCAGAACGAGGCTAGCAAACTGACAAAAGGATTAAACGCGAGCGCGAAACACAAAATCCACCAGAAGAGCCTTATGGGCTGTCCATCCCGCCCTATTAGTCCCGCCAGCAACCAGCCACCAAACGCCGCGGTCGCCCGGATAACAGGTAAACTACCACCCGCTAACCCCGCGTAAGACAGCACCAAGATAAAGGCAGAGAAAGCGATCAATCCCTCGTTCAAGCCTAGGGGGAGCCAGAGAGAGAGAGGTCTTAGAGTCCACCTAAGCAAGAACATCAGAACACCTCCCAAAAACCCGACATGAAGCCCGGAAATGACGAGCAAATGCCCAATACCCAAGTCACTAAAAAGTGACCTCAGGTCATCGGGGATGTCATCTTTAAAACCGAGTACGAGGGCTTTCAAAACCGCTTTCTCTGTGGGTCTTAGAGTCTGTTGAGAATCGATTTGTTCTGCTAACGAGATGCGCGCTTGCGCTATGTGAGCCTCTGTCCCGCGTAGAGACGAAATCTCGGTAAGACGCCCTCGAGCAAGCTGCTGCGATGCGACCGCGTAAGCGACCTGAGCATCTTCACTAAAGTTGGAAAAACCACGGATTGCTTTGAGCTCCAAAGTGCCCGTGAGAATATCACCCAGACTCAGAACTTCATCACCCGAGTAGTACACTAGGGCTGACTCAATACCGCGACACACCGGTAGATCAATCTGCCTGAGACGCAGGCGCAACTGAACGAAAGGCTCCGAACCTAGCCGACGCATTTCCCTGGGGAAGTCTGCGACTTCAGCTTCAACGAAAAGGGCTTTGTTAAGGCACTCTTTCGGTAATTCAAGCTGTACTATGAAGCTGCTGTAACACCATACCCACAACCAAGATACGGCGAAACCAAGCAGCATCATCACGAACCGTGAGGCTATGCGGCTCGGGTTACTCACCAGAGCCAAGCGATCTGGGTTTACGCCTAGTTGAACCGAATCACATCCAGCTGCATGTACAAAAAGACCTTGTACCCGAGGGCACAAATTTCTCTGGCTTTGGTGTAGATTTCGACCCTCGCGAGACGCCCAAAATCGACATGCAAGACTAACCAGTAACAGGCACAGTGCGCCCAATAGCAACATGCTCAGGCTCGATGCTCGAAGCGCACTTATACTCCCCACGACGAAGCCGAAGCTACAAAAGTCGAGATAGTTTTTGGCATCGTTTGTGGTCATAATAGCGCTCGCTTAAGGTGCTTCATAAAAGCACAGCCTTAAAACGGAATAATCATCGGAAACGAGCAATAGGCATCATGCCCAAGCGAACCCTACGAAAATGGATTCCCACGCCAGCAGCACTGCGCAAGCAGAAGGCTTTGCACGTCTTCGGCGACTGGATTTATGAGGGCAACCTATGGCATCTGAATCGCTATTCAGCGTCGATGGGGTTCTTTGTAGGCTTGTTCATGGCTTTTATGCCGATACCCGGTCAGATGCTTGTGGCTGCGGCAATGGCGGTTTGGCTGCGCTGCAATTTACCGCTTTCCGTTTCACTCGTTTGGATAACGAATCCAGTAACAATGCCGGCGATTTTCTTTTTCGCATACGAACTGGGCGCATTTTTACTCGGTGAAAACACACAGGCACTGAACTTCGAACTCAGTTTTGAATGGTTGTTCACGACACTCGTCGCCGTCTGGGAGCCCTTTCTCTTGGGTTGCGCTCTATTCTCTATTGGTTTCGGTGCACTGGGTTACTTCGTGGTTGATATGCTCTGGAAAATTCAGGTACGCCACAAATGGAAGGAGCGCCAGCGCCAAAGGCAACGCTAGGAAGACTCGCACCCAATCAAACTTCGGTTAGCACGGTCGCAGGCCGCAGTCGGGAGGCTCTGATTGCAGGATATACAGCAGCCAAAATGCACGCGATCAACCCTACCGCCACAACTAAAATGAAATCACTTAAAGTCGGATCAGACGGCAAAAATGCGATCGGATATACATCCGTATTCAAAAATTGAACACCCAGAATCTGCTCTACAAAGCTCACCATCGCCGTTACATTAAGGGCGAGCAGCGCGCCGAGAAATGCCCCAAGCACGCTCCCGATCAGACCAATGAGCGCCCCCAGGTACAAAAAGATTGAAATGATGTGAGCGGGTTCGGCCCCCATGGTGGCTAACATGGCTATTTCTTTTTGTTTATCGGTAACAAGTAGTACCAATGACGAGATCACGTTGAAGGCAGCAATGAAAACAACGGCTGCCACTAAGATCACAATCAAATCTCTGGAGAGCTGGATCGCCGCATATAAATTTCCATGAGTCATTCCCCAATGACGAATGTACTGGGTCGGCTCAAGACTGAAGCGCAGCTCTCTCGCCAAATTCGGTGCATCAAACACGTCCATCATTTGTGCCCGGATGCCCGACACCCTTCCCGGCCCAAAGCCCTGCAACTGAGCCGCTCGATCCATTGGCAACA
>JAUHWV010000289.1 GCA_030427335.1 Gammaproteobacteria bacterium
GGGGGCCGGATTTGAACCGACGACCTTCGGGTTATGAGCCCGACGAGCTACCAGGCTGCTCCACCCCGCAACTGTCTCGTACGATGAGCCAACATCAGCTCAATCAAGGGCGTGCATTATAGGTACGCGAATGCACTCGGTCAAGCAGAGTCGACGCTTTGTTGAAAGTTTTTTCACTCTTCGTGCGATTAGTGCCATTTCAGGTGGTTACACGAGTAAGACGCCTCGATTTTTTGTCGCAGCCACTCCAGTACTTGCGCTATTTTGATATTCGAGACCAGCAACTCAAAATTTCGACGTGCGGTGTTTGAGGGTATAGGTCAATCCCAGCGAAGTCTCTCAATTCAAAAGTGCCCTTGAGGCAGTCAACGTCACGTTCAAAGCTTGCTGAGTCGCAACTAATGTAAATGAGCCTTTCAAGCTGGGGCAACAAGGCAATCGTATCCGCCAAATTCGTGAAACCGTCTCTCGGCGGATCCAAAACCAACAGCCCCACATCTCGGTATCGAGATACCATTTCCGACACTCTCGGCGCGTCGAACAGGTCGCATTTGAGTGTAGCTACGGAAGGATGGGCCTCGGCTAATTCTTCCAGCGCAGCGTCAACCACCTCTACCGCAGTGATCTGTGCGAACCCCAAGTCGACCAAACAAGAAGTAAAATTGCCCGATCCGGCAAACAGCTCAAGTACAGGCACTGTTTTATCCAAATCGACGAGCGCTGACCTGAGCCATTGCTGCATACGTGCGTTTTGCTGACTATTGCCTTGCTGAAAGGGCAAACGCTGATTATGACCCACTTGATCGAGGGGTAGACCATCTGCAACGTCCAGTGTTAACCATCGTTTTCTGCGCTTGCCTAATCCAAAATCCTGCAGCCTAAGCTGAGTCAAGAGTGCCTGATTATGCTCAGACAAGATAAGGCAGCTCTCAACATCCACGACCTGGTCACTGTTTGCCGCAACAAAGCCTAGTGCGTCGTAGGTCGCTTTGAACTGCGCTCGATTCCGATAGCCAAATTCCTCGGGAGCAGCGATAAACTCCACCGTACGTTCAAACCCAAGCCGTAAAACAAGGTCTTGCAACTTGCCTCTTTTCGCCTCAATTTGTGCCTGGTAAGTCACGATCATCCAAGGACATCCACCACATGCACTGCTATCAAACCCGTGATAGATACATGGCGATTTGCGCCGCGCTACGCTGGGACCCAGGACCTGCTGCAACTCTGCGACAACATGAGAGGGAAAATCGTGTTGAATTTTCGCACTAACCTGCTCGCCAACCCAAACGCCCGGCACGAAGACAACTTTACCTTCGTACCTACCGACGCCCTCGCCACGACTATTAAGATCTTCGATCAAGAGCTCAACGACAGCTCCTTTATCAAACTTTATGGACGCGCGCTTGCGACGCTTGGTCTTTGCCGGTTGCCATTTCACGATAACCCACTCCAGATAAACCAAACACTCACGAGTAACACCATCAGAGCGGCTGCGCGATTCAACCGGGCCCCATGCTCTGGTTTCGAAAACCAGAGAGCCAACTGTCGACCACCGCCTGCGTAAAGACAGAGAGCGATAAACTCGGAGACCAGAAAAATAGGAATAAGGATACCTAACTGCGGCCCAAGCGGGAGGGCCTCATCAATAAACCCCGGGAAAATTGCCACCAAAAATGCCCATCCCTTGGGATTGAGCACCGCCGTGTTGTAGCCTACTGCAATCAGCTGAGTACGACCCAAGGACTTATGCTTGTGCGTTGCCAGAACAGACGCTGAGGCCTGTCGCCACATGGACACCCCGACATAGAATAGATAGGCACCACCACCGATAGTGAGCCACAGCATTGCCTCGGGTTGCAGAGCGAGCACTTGCGCCACGCCCAAACCAACACAGATCGCCACGGTAGCAACGCCAGCGAGTTCACCTAGCATCATCCATAACGTTCTTCGAAAGCCGACGGATATACCCAGTGTAAACGCGAGCGTCATGCAGAGCCCCGGAGTGAGGGATATCACAAAAATCGTTGCCGCGAACAGCAGCAAAGTATCGGCATTCATGTAAAAGATAGACTCTGTTTCGTTTCCCAAACATGGGGTTTATTGTGGCCTAAGTCGCTCAAAATAGCCCCGCATGGCGTGCGCGCATCTTAACAGGTTTAAACTTACCTCGGTCAGCTTTGTTTCTGCTGGATGCAAATACTCGACCTGCGACCTGCGACCTGCGACCTCCAAATGTCACATTGAAT
>JAUHWV010000064.1 GCA_030427335.1 Gammaproteobacteria bacterium
TGCAATACTGTGTTTACATACAGTCTATCGCTTAGCGGAAAGTTCTTTTACCCTCAGCCGAAATGCCTGCCGTTGCTAGACATTGCCAGCCAGTGCCCGTCACTCCCACTCAATGGTGGCCGGCGGCTTCGAACTGACATCATATGTCACTCGCGACACACCCGAGATCTCATTAATGATGCGATTCGAAACGGTCTCTAGGAGCTCGTAAGGCAGATGCGCCCAGCGCGCCGTCATGAAATCGATCGTTTCGACTGCTCGCAGCGCAATGACATACTCGTAGCGGCGGCCATCGCCCACCACACCCACCGATTTAACCGGCAAGAAAACGGCAAAGGCTTGGCTCGTTTTGTGGTACCAATCGGCTTTGTGCAGTTCTTCAATGAAGATCGCATCAGCGCGGCGCAGAAGGTCGGCGTAAGGTTTCTTAACTTCGCCCAAGATTCGCACACCAAGGCCTGGCCCGGGGAACGGATGGCGATACACCATGTCGTAAGGCAAACCGAGCTCGAGACCAATCTGACGCACTTCGTCTTTGAACAGTTCGCGCAATGGCTCTACCAGCGACATCTTCATGTCTTCAGGCAAACCACCCACGTTGTGGTGCGACTTGATCACGTGCGCCTTACCGGTCTCAGCGCCGGCCGACTCGATTACGTCGGGGTAAATTGTGCCCTGCGCCAACCAATTCACATCCGTCAGTTTGGTGGCTTCTTCATCAAATACTTCAATAAAGGTGTTGCCTATGATTTTGCGCTTGGCTTCCGGGTCAGACACGCCCTCAAGCTTCCCTAGAAACAATGCCTCGGCGTCTGCACGTATTACCTTAACGCCCATATTCTGTGCAAACATGGCCATCACCTGATCGCCCTCGTTTAAACGAAGCAACCCGTTGTCCACAAAAACACAGGTGAGCTGATCGCCAATGGCCTTGTGCAAAAGCGCTGCTACTACCGACGAATCCACACCGCCAGACAAGCCTAACAACACCTTGTCGGTTCCAACCTTCTCTCGCACGCGATTAATGGCATCTTCCACGATATTGGCCGGCGTCCACAGCGCTTCGCAGCCGCAGATTTCAAGTAAGAAATGTTCAAACAGACGCTTACCCTGCAGAGTATGTGTGACCTCAGGGTGAAACTGGATGCCGAAGAAAGGCTGGGTTTTATGCGCCATCGCCGCGATCGGGCAGGAATCCGTTTTTGCAACCACGTCAAAGTCGGCAGGCACCTGCACGACTTTGTCACCGTGGCTCATCCACACGTCCATTAGGGCGGACCCATTCGCACTCACATGGTCGCGAATATCGTGAAGCAAACTGGACTCTTGCGTTATCTCAATCTGAGCGTAACCAAACTCGCTGGTATCCGAGGCCTGGACTTTGCCGCCAAACTGCTCGGCCATCGTTTGCATACCATAACAAATACCTAAAACCGGCACATTTAGGTCGAATACACATTCAGGTGCTCGAGGCGAATTCTCAGCACCCACGCTCTCCGGCCCGCCGCTCAAAATCACGCCCGCTGGGGCATAGTCTCGAATGGCTTGCTCGGCCATATCCCAGGGCTTAATTTCGCTGTATACCCCAACCTCGCGCACACGGCGCGCAATCAACTGAGTGTACTGAGATCCGAAGTCGAGAATCAGAATCCGGTGTGCATGAATATCGGCAGTGGTCATTTAAGGTCACTTTTTAAAAGGTCGCGGACCCGCCGCGACATTGTTAACGTACGGGGTAGTTTGGCGCTTCTTTGGTAATGGCAACATCGTGAACGTGGCTCTCGGACATGCCCGCTGAAGTCACTTTCGCAAACTTCGGTTTGGTGCGCATTTCCTCAATCGTTCGGCTACCTGTGTAACCCATAGCAGATCGCACGCCACCCATGAGCTGATGCACAATTCCGGCCAAAGGGCCTTTGTACGGAACCCGCCCTTCAATACCCTCAGGCACCAATTTTTCTGACCCTTTACTTGCATCTTGGAAGTAACGATCCGACGAACCCTGTGTGCGCGACATGGCGCCCAAAGAACCCATGCCTCGGTATGATTTGTAGGTTCGGCCTTGATACAGCTCGACTTCGCCCGGCGCCTCTTCGGTACCCGCAAACATGCTACCCATCATGACGGAATCTGCACCCGCTACGATGGCCTTAGCGATATCCCCGCTGAAACGAATGCCTCCATCGGCAATTACGGGAATACCGGTTCCCGCTAATGCGCTGACGACGTTGTCGATTGCACTGATCTGTGGCACACCCACGCCCGTTACGATTCGAGTCGTACAAATAGAGCCTGGACCTATACCCACTTTTACGGCATCAGCACCCGCTTCAGCCAGAGCCAATGCCGCTTCGCCCGTAGCAATATTGCCACCAATAACCTGAATGTGCGGATACTCTTGCTTGATTTTCTTAACGCGGTTGAGCACGTTACGCGAATGACCGTGGGCGGTATCAACCACAAGCACATCAACTCCGGCCTCAACCAGTGCCGCGACGCGATCGTCGGTGTCTGGGCTCGTTCCGACAGAGGCGCCCACCCGCAGCTGACCATACTGGTCTTTACAAGCTAAGGGGTAATTCTCTGCTTTATCGAAATCCTTCACGGTAATCATACCGCACAGCTCGAAGGCGTCGTTTACCACTAAGATCTTCTCAATGCGATGCTGGTGCAGCAATTGCTGAACCTGCTCCGAGGACGCCCCTTCTTTCACTGTAACCAGCTGATCTTTCGGCGTCATGATCTCGCTAACGAGCTTACTAAAGTCGGTCTCAAATCGAAGATCCCGTCGAGTTACAATCCCCACGAGATCTATACCGTCTAGTACGGGTACGCCAGATATACCGTTGGCTTTAGTGAGCTCCGTGAGTTCTTGCAAAGTGGCCGTGTGTTGGATCGTAATAGGCGACTTCACCACCCCGCTTTCATATTTTTTGACTTTGCGGACTTGCGCTGCCTGTTCCTCGATCGTCATCGATTTGTGAATGACGCCGATGCCACCCTCTTGCGCCATCGCAATAGCGAGCTGGGCTTCAGTAACGGTGTCCATCGCTGCAGATACCAGCGGCACATTGAGTTCAATTGTTCGGGTCAAGCGGGTTTTCAAACTCACGTCAGAGGCTACGACCTCTGAGTACCCGGGCAGGAGCAAAACATCGTCAAATGTCAGGGCTTCTTGCTCTATTCGCAGCATAGTTTCACTCCAGCTGGCAGAAATTCGGTAAACCTGCAATTATACGCTTTTGCTCTCGTAAACGGAATCGCTATCACTCATGTCTATGGATTTATCGGAGCCTCTTGCTCAGCCAGTGGACTTTACGGTTTCGGAACTCGCCACAGACGCAAGACGCCTGCTTGAAACCCACTTCCAGCTGATTTGGGTTACGGGTGAGGTATCCAGCTTCACTCGAGCCAGTTCTGGGCACTGGTATTTCACACTCAAAGACGACAAAGCCCAAGTCCGTTGCGCGATGTTTAAAAACCGCAATCAATTCACGCGCTATCAACCTAAGCACGGCGATCAGGTGCGATTACGAGCGAAAGTGTCACTGTATGAGGGTCGGGGCGAATTCCAACTCATTGGCGAACACATCGAGCCCGCCGGAGCGGGCAACTTACAACTCGCTTTTCTTCAGCTTAAACAGAAGTTGGAGGCCGAGGGTTTATTTGAGCAGGTGCGCAAAAAAACCGTCCCCACTGCAACAAAGCGCGTGGGGGTTATCACCTCAGCAAAAGGGGCCGCCCTGCACGACATTCTATCCGTGTTGAAAAGACGATGGCCTAGTATAGAGATCGTTCTTGCAGATTCGCCTGTACAGGGCGAAGACGCACCAAGGCGCTTAC
Organism: Gammaproteobacteria bacterium; assembly: GCA_030427335.1. Taxonomy (GTDB): domain Bacteria; phylum Pseudomonadota; class Gammaproteobacteria; order Pseudomonadales; family Halieaceae; genus Aequoribacter. The sequence continues at coordinate 3,844 of JAUHWV010000064.1, forward strand.
TCGACAGCCTCAAAAAACTGGAGTCTCTGCAAGAAACGCATGCGCTTGAAGTTGTGATTCTCGCAAGAGGAGGCGGTTCAATGGAAGACCTATGGGCCTTCAATAGCGAACCTCTCGCTCGCGCTGTCGCTGACTGCCCTATTCCCACTGTAAGCGCCGTCGGGCACGAAACCGACTTCACCATTTGTGACTGGGTTGCGGATATTCGAGCGCCAACCCCCTCCGCCGCCGCTGAGCTTATCTCACCAGATCAAGCTTCGCTTAACTTTGACCTCCAAAAGCAAAGCCGCGCACTCACGCGAGAGTATCAGCGCTCACTCGCCGAGAAATGCGCGAGTCTTAAGACGCTTCAATACAGGCTTCGTCATCCCGGTGAATTATTACAGCAGCGAATGCAGAAAGCGGATGATCTAGAGCTCAGGTTAAAACGGGCGCAGAGATCGTTATCTGAGCGACACGCGAACCGACTCACTCAGTTGCAATGGCAATTAAATGCGAATAAACCACAGAGGGCACTGAGTATGGCCGCAAGTTCGCTGGAGCGAACGTCTCTACGCCTCAGCAGAGCCATGAGTAGCGCCCTTTCCACACAGCAGAAACGGCACAAAAGTTGTGACAACTTGCTTCAGGCACTGAGCCCTTTGCGAACAGTTGACCGCGGCTATGCGCTTTTGCGAGCGGAAGATGGCTCGGTTGTTACCTCCTCAGCGCAGTTCCACACTGGAGCAAGGGGTTCAGCGACACTCAAAGACGGCAACGTGGTTTTCGAGGTGACATCTATTGCAAACTCAACCAAACCCCTAAGGAAAGATCGTAGCAATCCCGCTTAATTGTACCGCAGACCCAATGCTTAGCGAGCAAGCGCGTGTCGATCTAGCAAAATAGGGCTGTAAGACAACGGACTAATGCGTACCGGGTCAGCAAACGCTGATCTACCGAACCAGCGCAGGTGAACCGTAGGGCTAATACTTAGCGGGCAAGCGCGTGTTGATAATGATATGACGACCCTCAAACCGAATGTACTCGCCAATGGTCAGGTCTTTCAGGATGCGGGCTACCATTTCACGAGATGCACCAACACGATCTGCTATATCTTGCTGTGTAAGTTTGTCTGGAATAAATAAGGTGCCATCACCTCGCTCCTCTGAGAGATCCATCAGAACATTGGCGACGCGACCGTACACATCTTGCAGAGCCAAACTTTTCACGTCGGCGGTGAGCTTGCGCACTCGTTGAGCCAGATTTCGGATTAAACTCGAGGCGATATTCGGATGCGCTTTCAGAACGGCATTAAAGGCGTCTTTATAAACCACAACGAAGTCGCACTTCTCAACGGTACGGACGGAAGCAGAGCGCATGCTGTCATCCACCAAGGCAAGTTCACCAAAGTAGTCACCCGGCCCCTGGGTATTCATGATAAACTCCTTCCCGCTTTTATCGCTGCAATAGACTTTTACCTTGCCCGATACAATGATAAAGAGCGAATCCGCAGGTTCGTTTTCATGAATCACCACGGTGTTCTTGGGAAAAGAGCGCTGTGTAGAAGAAGCACTCAAGGCGGCCAATTCCTCGGGAGACAATCCCTGAAATAGTTCCACTTTGTCTAGCATTGAAGCCTCATTGATCATTCGGGTTTGACCCTCACACTGTGAGTTTAACGCAAAGAAGCCCTTACGCACAGCCATAACGCCCAATCGAGCGCCAAGTCAAGACGATGAGGATCGCAACAGGGAACCAAAACCGCATACAAACCGGTTTGTTTTCCAGATACCGCTGCTGCGGGTATACTGTGCCGAAGTTTGAATAAAAGCGCACAATGAGTCAATTTCACACGTTTACAGAAGACGTACTAAGTGCCGCAAGGGCTGCACAAACTGCACTCAATCGCGATTTAAGCTCTCTGTCGAAAACCGAATTCAAGCTCGAAGCGGAACAGCTCAACCTGGCACTCGCTTGGCTGCTCTCGCCCCAAGAAATTTCCAGCAGGCATGATCTTCTCAATCACGCTACCGGCGCCTGCGGTTACGCAGAAATGCTTATAGAAGACCTGTGCGATGTCGCTCAACATCAAAGCCTCATCGCCGATCTTGAACATTTGGTTCGCCTCCTGAGGGCCAATTCGAGCTCAGAACACGACATCGAGACGTCTCCACTCTCAGGCACCCTCGAACAACCAAAAACCCAACGTGCAGGGCGAATATTGGTGGTCGATGATCAAGAGCCGAATCGTGCACTGCTGCGTGACATGCTGGAACGCTACGGGCATAACATTTTTATTGCAAAGAGCGGAGAAAGCGCACTAGAAGTCTTACAGACGCAAGTTATTGACGTCATTTTGCTCGATCTCTCCATGCCCGGCATGGGGGGTAAACAAGTGCTAGCGCAGGTCAAATCCAACGAGAACTGGCGCGCTATCCCCGTTATTGTGATCTCGGGACATCAGGAAATGGCTAATGTAGTCGAGTGTATCGAGCTAGGCGCAGACGACTACCTGTTCAAACCATTTAATGCCGTCCTCCTGAGAGCCCGCATCAATGCGGGACTGGAACGTAAAAACTGGCTTGATAAAGAAGCACTTTATTTAGAGCAACTTAAAAGCCGAGAAGCTTTCATTAGAGCGACGTTCGGACGCTACCTCACTGACGATATTGTGGCCGATATCCTGGAGAAACCCGAAGGCCTCAAACTCGGTGGCGACGCGCGCACGGTCACCATCATGATGGCCGATATCCGCGGATTCACCGCAATATCAGACCGACACTCACCCGAACAGGTGGTTTCTTTACTAAACACGTATCTGGCAGCCATGACAGAGGTAATCATGGCCTACGGCGGAACCATAGACGAGTTTTTGGGCGATGCCATACTGGCCGTCTTTGGCGCGCCCAAAGACGATCCCCAGCACGCCCTGAAAGCCGTGCAGTGCGCACTTGCCATGCAAAACGCCGTAGCCGACGTCAACACCCAAAATATGTCAAGCGGCCTGCCAAGCATTGAAACAGGTATTGCACTCAATACCGGTACCGTCGTCGCGGGCAATATCGGCTCTGAGCGACGCGCAAAATACGGATTCGTTGGCTCACCCATGAACGTCACCGCTCGCATAGAAGATCTGTGCGATGCCAACGAAATTTTAATCAGTGAAACGACTCGAGTAGCAGCCGGATCTGGTGTGAGTACTACCTTGAAAGGGGAATTCGCAGCCAAGGGAATTGAACAAAAACTCCGGGTGCATACGGTAATCAACACGGACGATAAAGCATGAAGAAGCTGTTGCTGGTTGAAGACAACGATCTGAATCGCGATATGCTGAGCCGTAGGTTGCAACGCAAAGGCTACCAGGTTGTTACCGCAATAGACGGTCAAGAAGCGCTCGAATTAATGCACAGTGAGCACCCCGATCTTGTCTTGATGGACATGAACTTACCCGTGCTAAACGGGTGGGATGCCTGTCGTACCGCGTCACTTGACGCCAGAATCAATGGCATTCCCATACTGGCACTCACCGCGCATGCCCTCGAGCAAGAGCTAAAGAAAGCACTGGAAGCCGGCTGTCGCGACTACGCAACAAAACCCATTGATTTTCCCGTGCTGCTCGAAAAAATCGAGGGCCTTATTAAATGAGCTTACGTCGGCGCTTGATCATATCGATGCTAACGATCCTCGCTCTACTCTCCGTCAACGTGGGAACGCACTTCTGGGGCAGCTTGGCACGAAACGAAAGCATGGTTGCCTATCGAGACTCGGTTCGCGCAGGGCAGCTCTCAGATGAAATCGGACGTCTGCTTGAAGATCAGCGACAACAGGTATTGGTACTTGCCACGATTAAAGAAACCACCGGCGACCAGCTAGGCTCAGCCGAACAACAGGCCGCGCTTGAAAGCATCCGCGAGATTGACTCACGCATCATGACGCTTGGTGGGCTCACGTGGAATGACACTGAATCCCTATATCAGGGTCTGCGTAAAGCCAGCCAAGGGCTACTGTCGATGTGGCGTGATTTTTACGAAAAGTACAACGAGGATAACGTACCCATCGATATCGAAAATCCACTCCCCTATCTCGAGACCAATCAGAAGCTCGATGAATTGAAGCAAGAGCAAGCGAAGCTCGCAGTGGATCGCGCCAACATTATTGATCGCACTATTGCATTAACCGATCGAATCACCGTGCTCGCTTTCGTGGGCACTTTACTGCTGACATTTTTGCTCGGCTTCGCTCTGGTGCGCTTTACGAGCCGGTCATTAAAGCGGCTGCAAAAAGGTACCGAACTAATCGGCGCCGGAGACCTCTCGTTTCGCATCCAAACCGATAATGAAACGGGAGAGCTTGCGGAGCTGGCATCGGCCTTCAATGATATGTCGGTAAAGCTGTCCGAGGCGATCGAACAAGTTCAAATGGCAAAAGATCAGGCCGATCAAGCGAATGCCGCAAAAAGCACCTTTCTAGCGAACGTGTCTCACGAATTGCGAACGCCGCTGAACGCCATTATCGGCTACAGTGAAATGATTCAAGAGGAAGTCGCCGATGGAGAAGCACTCGAGCCGGAGCAGCTTAAAGAGGATCTAGAAAAAATCGTATTCTCGGGACGCCAACTCCTTTCCCTGATCAACGACGTGCTCGATCTCTCCAAAATCGAAACGGGCAAAATGACCGTGCACCAAGAGTGGTTTAACCCAAGACTGGCACTAGAACGCCTCGGCAACAGTATGTCACCGCTTCTAGCGTCACAGAATAATACGCTCATACTCATCCCGGGCGAGGCGCTACCCGAGGTCTATACAGACGCAACCAAGTTCAGGCAGATATTGACCAACCTTCTTGGTAACGCGAATAAATTCACTGAACACGGTGAAATAAAAGTGGAAATGAAGATCCGTGATTCCGAACAACTCGTCATCACCGTGGAAGACACAGGTATCGGCATGACAGCAGAGCAACTAGACCGAATTTTTGAGGTGTTTGAACAAGCAGACCACAGCACCAGTGCCAAATACGGCGGCACGGGTCTGGGTTTATCGCTGTGCCGAGAGTTTGCAACGCTGTTGGGCGGCACCATCACGGCGGCAAGCACCCCTGAAAAAGGCAGTCTCTTTACAGTGACTCTTCCCGTGCACCGAGCGTAAGGTCACGCAAGCGTTTCAAGGCTTTCTCTCTTTTTTCTAGGTCTTCAGCAAGCGCTTCGTTGGCTCGTTCAAGCTCAGCCTTCTGATCGAGCATTGCAACAAACATTTCCAGCGCGTCGCGCATTACCATTATGGACTGGTGCGCTTTGAAGTCTTTGCGATAACTCTTCTTAAGTCTGGCATACGCTGCTCGGCTTGACTCGGCATCGTAAAAGGGGCTGTTGGGCAAGGTACTCGTAAAGGCAATGGCGACCGCTGTTTCCCAAGCAGCAAGGTCCGTCTTTTCAAGCCGCTGGTACCGCTGAAACGCCTGTACGGCCTCGATGTGCTCACCCCGCGTTAGGCTCTCAATACCTCGTTCCAGAAAGGTGTGGTCTTTTTGCTCACCCTCTGCAACGGAAGAACATTGGCAGGCGGTTTCGGTCGGAAGATTGAGCGTTATCTCAGGGACCACATCGGCCTCTACTTGTTGCTCGCGTACAGCAGCAGCCCCACAACCGATCAGGCTTGTACATCCAATCACAATAAACAGGCGTTTTAGCAAGGTTGCCTCCCTAGCCCATGCAAGTCGACACGGGTATTCATGCCAGCCCGATGTCGAGCTGCCCGCCGTATCGACTTTTCTCTCACCCAAGTCTACACCCGCCTCCCATAGTTAACCAAATTTCACTCGGGACGCATGTGGGGAAACAGCAGCACATCGCGAATCGAGGGGCTGTTCGTTAACAGCATAACCAATCGATCAATGCCTATGCCTTCGCCAGCAGTGGGAGGCATACCGTATTCGAGTGCTCGAATATAATCGGCGTCGTAATGCATGGCCTCGTCATCGCCCGCCTCTTTTTCAGCAACTTGCGCCCGAAAACGCTCGGCTTGATCTTCTGCATCGTTAAGCTCAGAGAAGCCATTGGCCAACTCTCGCCCAGCGACAAAAAATTCGAAGCGATCCGTCACGAAAGGATCGTCGTCATTTCGTCGAGCTAGGGGTGAAACCTCCGTCGGGTATGCCGTGATGAAGGTGGGCTGGATAAGCCGATGCTCTACCGTTTTCTCAAAAATTTCGATCTGCACTTTCCCGAGGCCCCATATGGGTTTGATATCAATACCCAGGCCTTTAGCAACATCACACGCTTGATCAAAATCAGCTAGCTGTTCTGCCGTAATATTAGGGTTGTAGGCCAAGATAGACTCGACCACCGTGTAACGATCAAATGAACCTGAAAAATCGAGTTGATGCTCTTGGTATTCGATCGTAGTTGACCCGAGCAAGTCGCTCACCAATCCCTGCAGCATGGCCTCCGTCAAAGCCATCGCATCACGATAATCGGCGTACGCCCAGTAGTACTCGAGCATCGTAAATTCGGGATTATGTCGCGTGCTCAAACCCTCATTGCGGAAATTACGGTTGATCTCGTACACCTTCTCGAAACCACCCACCGTGAGGCGCTTCAAATACAGCTCAGGCGCAATACGCAAGTACATATCCAAGTCGAGCGCATTGTGATGCGTTACGAAAGGCTTCGCCGTCGCACCACCCGGAATCACTTGCATCATCGGTGTTTCTACTTCCATGAACCCGCGCTGTTCCATGAAATTGCGAATATAGGCGACTACTTTAGAACGAAGCCGGAATCGGGCGCGAACGTCTTCATTCACAATCAGATCCACGTAGCGCTGCCGATAACGCAACTCCTGGTCGGAGAGACCATGGTACTTGTCGGGCAAAGGTCGCAGAGACTTCGTAAGCAACCGCGCCTCTTCCATGTTGATGTAAAGATCGCCTTTACCCGATTTATGCAGAGGCCCTTTCGCCGCCACGATGTCGCCGAGATCCCAGGTCTTGATTTGAGCCAAGGTGGCTGCGTCTAAGGCCTGTCGATTTATGTAGAGTTGAATTTGCCCGCTCTCATCCTGAATCAACAAAAATGCTCCGCGATTCCGGATAAGCCGCCCGACTACCGCAAATTCCTTATTGGCCTCCTCGAGCGTTTCTTTACCGTGGTCGCGATATTGGGCTTGCAGATCCCCCGCGTGCGCATCGCGTCTAAAATCATTGGGAAAGGCATTACCTTGCTCGCGAAGGTTGGCAAGTTTCAGTCGCCGCTCGGCAATGAGTTTGTTCTCATCTTGTGGCGTGACTTGATCTGACATAGTTCTTCCTTAGCTTAAACCGCTCTTGAGTGAAGCCTGAATAAACATATCCAATCCTCCATCCAATACAGCCTGTGTGTTTGAGGTTTCTACACCTGTGCGTAAATCTTTAATTCGAGATTGATCCAGTACATAAGAACGAATTTGACTGCCCCAGCCGATATCGGCTTTCGAGTCTTCAAGCGCCTGCTGCTTTTCGCTGCGC
>JAUHWV010000065.1 GCA_030427335.1 Gammaproteobacteria bacterium
CCGGCATCTCGAGAAACGGCTTGTAGAACGGATTATCCAAGGTCGCGACTTGCGTGACTTTTTGCAGCTGCGCAGGAATGCGCTCCATGATGATGCGCGCCTGTACGATTCCTCTATCAACGCCCGCTTGCAGGATAGCTTGTTCCTGCTCTAAGCGCTCAGGCAGAGCCGCCAGTCTTTGCAACCACCGTTCGTAGTCGGCTTCCGTTCTGAAAGGAAGGGTTTCAGTTACGGTGAAGAGCGACTGAGGCCCACCCCGCATGGTGATTTCGACCAGATTAAAACCCAGCGCATAGCGCTCGCGCTGCCTCTGAATCTGGCTCAGTAGCAAGCGCTGATTAAGAGCGGACTCCTCACTCAAACTTTCGGGATCAATCGCCTTGAGCGCTTGCTCGAATGCGCCAAGCTGAGCGTCACTCTCCGCCTGACGCTCAAGGCTCACGTCGTCCCATTCCGATGCCCGATCAATATCGCCCATAAAAACGGCATACTCAGGCGAGCTCTCTACCACCCACTTCCAGTGCGATTCAATCACACCCTGCAGTGCGTTCTCAGCCGATAAAGCAAAGGCGGAGGTACTGAGCGTGAACGCCCATATTAATACAAGACATCGGATCATAGTGACCTCACAAAACCTAGGGTGTGATCAGAGTTTTAACGCCCGTAGCCTGTGTCGCGTATTCACGCACCAGGTCCAAGGCGAGTGCGCCGGGTAAATCGACTTCATGAGCATAGTGACTCTTGAAAGTCGTCGTCAATTCAGCCGCGACACGAGCACGCATGCGCATCATAACCTCGAGCCCGGCACGGCCTAAAAATTGCGGCAAGAGCCATCCGCTGATCGACCAGGCAAACCCGAAGCCCCGATGCAATGTGGTAGGGCTGACGTCGAGACCCCCATATATGTACAACTGTTTAAAGCGGTCGCTGCCGTAGCGATTGTATTCCGTCATGTGTCGTGCCGCAGCGCCCTCCATGGCATTCAGAATTGCACTACCGAGCGAACCGCCGCCAGTGGCGTCAAAAGCGAGCGTCGCATTATAACGGTCGCAAGCGTCTGTGAGCTCTTGCATAAAACTGGGCGAGCTTGAATTGATGACACACTGCGCACCTTGTGACTGAAGAAGTGCTACCTGCTCTTCCGAGCGCACAATACAGATCAGGGGGATCTCATCGGCCAAACAAATGCGATTCAGCATCTGCCCCAAATTGCTCGCCGCTGCAGTATGGATGATCGCCGTATGCCCCTCCATGCGCATGGTCTCCGTCATTCCGAGTGCAGTCATGGGATTCACAAACGACGAGGCGCCGTCGGCGGCGTCACAGCCCTCAGGCAAAGGAAGACATTCCATCACATTCGCTACACGATGCTCGGCATACATGGCGCCACCAAAGGCGCTAACTTTCTTGTGCAACAAAGCCTGCGCCGCATCCGAGCTGCCGGCCGCAATAACGGTGCCCGCCCCTTCGTTACCTGTAGGCAAGCTCAAGCCTAAGCGTGATTTAAAGAACTCCACGGCGCCGGGCTTGGCGGATGCACTGACAACCGTGTCAAAGCCACTGCCTGCGGATGACAGGGTATTCAAATCCATAGGGGCGGTAAGTAATGCCAGGTCAGAGGGATTGATCGGCGCCGCTTCGACCTGAATCAACACCTGATCGGCCCCCAGTTCAGGTAGGTCCACATGTTCGAAGTAGAGCGAGGCGACGCCATCGGCGCTGAGTTTCGAGTGAAGTTGATGCGTTTTTGTCATGGAATTTCCTTATTATCAAGAGGTTAAACTAGGCGAGCGAGTCTTTCTGGATCTCGCCACGGGCCGAACTTGAGCCGAGCAATGTAAGCCACCGCCAAGCACACTAGCATAGTCACGAAGACCCACCAAGAGACCATAGGATCCAATTTATATACTTTGATCACTGCGATTTGGATCCCCAGCATTAACCAGTGAATTCCCACTGAGACGAACATCAACCACCGCGTATCGCCAGCACCGCGCAACACGCCGGACGCGGCCAAATTCAATCCGTCCGCCATGACATAACAAGCTAAGCCCAGCATCATGGCGATGGCCAGAGCACGAATCTCAGCGAAACCTGGCTCGCCCGTATCAAAAATATCTACTAGGAATTCCGCCTGAGACCAAAAGATCACGGCCACAGTGAGGGTAACCCCCAGCGCAATACCAAAAGCGGAGACGATCAACTTATTCAAATTGTCGACCTCACCAGCCCCTACGTAGCGACCAGACAAGCTCATCACCGCGATGTGCAGGCCGACCATGGAAATAAAGCTGAGCAAATCCCAGTTAAAAACAATGGCCATGGCCGCGCCTTCATTCAATCCGTAGGTCTGGAACATCAACAAGAAAACATTGAAGGTCACCACGTTCATAAAGGCCTCAAGCCCAGACGGGAAGCCGTACCGAAAGTAACGGCTCAGCAGGACGCGGTCGATTACCCAGCTTTTTGATACTTCAAACACCTGCCAAATAGTTGCTCGCCGATAAAATAAAAAGAACAGTAAGAGCGTAAGAGCCGTCGCGATTACGGTACCCCAGGCAGCACCCGCGATACCCATCTCGGGTAAACCCCATTTTCCAAAAACCAGCGCGTAGCTCAGAACGATGTTAAAGAGCACGCCGGCAAGGTCACAAACCATCACCACCCATGACTGACCAATACCGCTAAAGAATGAACTGAGCGCAGCCTTAGCCAGGCTGAAGGAGGCGCCATAAATCAGGATTTGATAATAAATCGTCTCAAGCTCAATTAAGTCGGGCGTGTGCCCCATAAGCGAGAACACGCCACTCAATGGAAAACTCAACAAGACTAAAAGTGGCCCAACCAAAACAGCGAGCAAAAGTCCCTGGCTTACGGTTTTAGCGCAGCGGTCGTACTGATTAGCACCGTAGTACTGTGCGACCAGCGCATTGGCATAGGCAACCATCCCCAAGAATAGAGACATAGTGACATAGGAGGTGACGCCGCCCGACATTGACGCGCTGATGTGCGTCGCACTGAGTTGTGCCATAAAGTATCGATCAGTGAAGATCATGAAGGCGTAGGCGCCTTGCGACACGATAATCGGAAAGGCCAGCACGGCCAACTCGCGTAGGATACTCAGTTGACTTTGCTGACTCATGTATCGCTCGATTCATTAAAACGCCTATTGTAGGCGCTTTTCACCCAACTGACACCGACCAAGTCAAGCGATTTTCTAGCGCCCAAGTGCCATGCGCTCGCTCGCATACAGCTTCGCGGCAGCAAATAAGATCAGGCACGCCAGAGTAATCTGCGACACCAGATACACAGCCACCTCCAAGGTGCTTAAACCCTCTCCGCGAAGGACGGCCATCACCAACTGGTTTTGTGATAAAAAGGGCACCGCGTACATCCATGTTTCCGTTTTGACCGGGTTAATCATGAGTACCAGTGTGGGCAATACCGGCAACAGCATCAGCATGCTCATGTAGCTTTGTGCTTCCTTGACACTCTTGGCGTTGGCGGACAGCAGTGTAAGCAAGGCGACGCCTAATACGGCAACCGGGGCGAGCACAACCAGAATCAAGAAAACGGAGCCCCAGCCCAGCGTCATCTCTTTCAATAAGTTGGGTGCAAACTCAAAACTAATTTTAAACGCAACCAAGGCGACCGAAATCATCGTAATTGCGAACAACACCGCCGCAAATACCTTACCTAGCATGATGTGAGAGGGCGGTACAGGAACGAGCAAAAGAGATTCTAGACTCTCCCGCTCCCGTTCGCCCGCAGTCGTATCAATCACAAAATACGCACCACCGAGAAAAGCGGTCAAAATCAAGAAATACGGCAAAAACGCCAGAGCCTGACCCGCCCTACTCTTCTGCGTGGCGAGGTCTTGTGCGACCACCTGTAGGGCGTTGGCCGAGCCTGGGTCGATACCTCGCGCCAACATACGCACACGCCCCACTGTCCCACTGTAGTCACTCAACAGACCGGCGACCCGACTTCTAGCCACACGCGCCGATTCACGACTGCTGTCGAAAAACACATCAACCATCGCACGTTCCTGTGCGTACCATTGATCTGCAAAATCTTCGCGAATGACCACGACCAATTCGAGATCTTGCGCGCGGATTGCAGCCTCTATGTTATCAGGGGCAGGAACCACCTTCACGTTGCGCCGATTCAGCCAAGTCACGAGATTGGGCGCCGCCTCGGCATTGACCATCGGTACTTCCAGAAGTGCCTCATAGCGCTCAGAATGTTTCTCTGCGGCAAAAATATTAATCCCTATGACCAAGGCTGGCGCCAGCAAGGCGCCCATTACAATCGCGATAAAAACCGTTCTGCGGTCGCGCACCAGGTCCAGCCATTCTTTACGAATTATGGTGATAACAGCACTCATAACATCAATCCTTCCTCAGAACCGATCAAGTGGACAAACGCGTCCTCTAGATTTGCCTGCCCAGACAGCGCTTTCAGCTCTTCGGGCGAGCCTTGCGCCACGACCGAGCCATGTGCAATCACCACTACTTGATCGCACAGTGCCGCCACCTCTTGCATGATATGAGTCGACAAAACAACGCATCGGCCCTCCGCCCTGCAGGATTCAAGGAAACGGCGCAAACCTCGCGTTGTCATCACATCCAAACCGTTGGTGGGCTCATCCAGAACAATGTTTTGAGGCCGATGAATCACGGAACGTGCAATGGCTGTTTTCGTGCGCTGGCCCTGAGAGAAACCTTCACAGCGGCGATCGATAAAATCGCTCATATCTAAACTCGCAACGAGTCGCTCTAGCTCGCTCTCTGCCTCGCGTGCCGACACTCCATTTAATCGGGCAAAGTATTCAATATTCTCGCGGGCCGTGAGTCGAGTGTAGAGACCCCGCGTGTCGGGCAGCACACCGAGCCGGCGGCGAGCCTCAACCGGATTACTGCCAACGTCACAGCCGTCCACCTGAATTGAGCCATCATCCGCTCTCAAGAGGCCGTAGAGCAAGCGCAAGGTGGTGGTTTTGCCCGCGCCGTTAGGCCCCAGCAAGCCTGTAATTTGCCCGTCCTCTGCCGAAAAACTGACTGACTTGACGGCCTGAACGTGCCCTGTCTTCGCTTTAAAACCCTTCGCTACTTTATCAACGAGAATCATTTTATGGCTCCCATCCGTAGGGTCCGGTAAACACCGGCAAACTCTGCCAGTTATCAACGCATTCTATAACTTGCTCAACGTCCATAGTCGACATGAACCGACCTATTTTATCCGGCAGACAGCCGATACTCATGACGCTATGCCCTTCACCCTCGAGTACCATGTGCTGGGCACGGCTGAGGCTGTCGCGAATTCGCGCACCATAATGAGCCGGCGTGACCGGATCGAGGCTGCCCGATAGAATCAAGGTTGGAATATCGTGTTGCGCAGTCGTATAAAAGTCAGGTGCAATCGCCTTAGAGGGCCAATGTTCACACTGGAGCTCAGAAAACCGAATTAATTGGGTGCCCAGTAAGGTGTCCTGTTCCGCGTCTCGGTCTTCGTCTCTAAGATAAGGCATGGACTCACTGCACAGAACGGAAAGCTGCATCCCGTGTGCAATCTCAGACATTAAGGACGTAGACAGCATGTCTGAGAGCGACAACACCGTCTCGAACCCTTCACGCTCAGTTCTGCTCAGCAAATCAGGTAAGATAACGGCCGTTGTCGCACTATAAGCAAGAAGCCGCATAACCACAGCAAAATGATCGAGCGTCATCAATGCTGACTTCAACTCACCACTCCGTGCATCGCGGTAGCTTACCCGTGTGGGCTCCTGCGCTAACGCGATTCTCAGGTTATCGTATGCAAGGCGAGGATCTCCATTTTTTGCCAAACAGGCCTCGTTTACAGCACAATTTTCAAGCCGACGTTCGATCGCTGCGTCTAGGCTGCGGCCGTGTTCCGCCAGCAGAACTAAGTCGGAGGGAACGGGCGAATCCAACAACAAGGTGCGCGTCGATTCGGGATACAGGCTGGCATAACGTTGCGCGAGGCGAGTGCCATACGAGACCCCAGCCACATTGAGCTGATCGTATCCCAACTGTTCTCGAATATACTCCAAATCCCGAGCGGCATCGTCGGTCGTGTAATGTTCTAGCGCCACAGAAGCGAACTGTTCACGGCAATCGCTTGCCATTTGTAGAATTTGCTCTTCCTCGGGCTGCTCCGCTAGATTAAGGTCATCACTCAGCTCACAGTGCAGGGGCTGGGAGTCCCCTGTTCCACGCTGATCGTACAGTAATATGGGGCGATCTTCGTTGGCCTTCGCCAGTCCGTATCGGACACCTGGATAGGATGCTCGAGCGCCTTGCCCGGGCCCGCCCGCCAACATGACCACGGGCTCCACATCGCCGCGATCACGACGTGCAGGTAACCAGGTCAGTGCAAGAGCAATGCGTCGGCTATCCTTATCTTGCCAGTTCTCAGGCACATCAACCGTTCCACACCAGGCTGAGTAAACACGCCCAGAACCCTCCGCCATACAGCGTTCGAAAGTGACCTGACCTACCTGGACCGTTTCAGCTTTCGCCCAACTGCTCATTGCGACCAAGGCGAGCGCTAAGCTAACGTTTTGGAATAAGCGCATCCGCACCCCATTCATTCCCCTATTTAAGGTCGAGGATATGATAAGATCGGCGCCCTTGCCAAAGGAAACGATAAGGCGCCCCTTCACAAAGACGAACTGCATGAGTTTTTTCGACGATCTATCCTTTTGGCACGCTGTGCTCATTTTTTTGATCTTTATCTGGTCGGGCTTTGTTCGATCCGGCCTCGGCTTTGGCGGCGCCGTTCTCAGCCTACCCTTCCTGCTTTTGGTGCTCGACGAACCGCTTATTTTCCTACCCTTGGTATCCGTGCACCTACTGGTATTTTCGTCGCTCACCATCGCACAGCCGATTGTAGCCGCGGGCATCAAAACCGGGGTTTGGCGTCTAGATACAAATGTCGATTGGCTGTACTTAAGAAAAATTCTCGCAATTACCATCGTGCCCAAGTTACTCGGGGTATTTGGCGTAATCAGTCTGCCCAGTCACATCATCACACTGTTTATATTCGTGATCGTACTGATATACGGCATCAGCTATGTGCTGAATCGTCAGTTCGTATCCAACCATCCACTGCTCGACCTGACTTTTCTTATACTGGGTGGCTACATTTCCGGGACGTCCCTAATAGGGGCGCCTTTGATTATATCGGTCATGGCGCGGCAACTTCCCAGAGCTCAGCTTAGAGACACGCTCTTCGCGCTGTGGTTTATTCTGGTGTCGATTAAACTAGCCGCTTTCGCGGCAGCCGGAATCGATTTACAGTGGCGGGCGCATCTCTGGCTCCTACCCGCGGCGGGAATTGGACATCTTTTGGGCCTCAAATTTCACCGCTATTCCCTGCAAGTTGAACCTAAGCGCTTCATGCAGTTTATCGGTGTGGCCCTTATAAGTGTTGCTCTCGCTGGCCTTTGGCAAACGGCCCTGTCGGCAAATTAAACCCGGCTCATACTCGATATCACAGACCCGTCCTCGGGCCCGCTGGGCGCGCATTCCTTCGGATAAAGTCACGGATCAGGGGGACGGCCGTGCTCGGATCCTCTATCGGGAAAAGATGACCACCGGGTGACTGATGCAAGCTCACATCAGGCTGGGCACGCCGCCACCGCCGCTCCATACCCGGCGCAATGACATCACTATCCACACCGACGATTCCCAAAGTCGGCACCGACACAGACGACAATCGATTCCACATAAACGGCGCTGTCATGTATACCTCTGCCTCCCACTCTCGCGGAAACCTCAGCCGAACACCACTCTCGGTAGGTTCAAAGGCGGCGCGAATATAGTGCCACATCGCCGCGTCATCAAACCGCTTGAATGCGCGCGCTCTACGGTGGAACTGGAAGGCCTCGTCATGATCAGAAAACCACTCGGGGCGCGTCAGGGCCTTGCTTACCATAGGCATCTTGACTAGCGACGAGCGCGGAATAAAGCGCATGCCAAGAGACTTGCGGAAAGGCAGAAAAATGGGGTCGAGCAATATCAAACCTTGACACAAATCGGGGCGCTTAGCGGCCACCAAGGCGGATACCGTTGCACCGAGACTATGCCCCATAAGCCACATCGGCTCGTTCTGTGATTCAAGATAGCGAATGTAATCGTCAGCAAAATGGTGCCATCGAAAGCCCTTGTAGGGTGCAACGGACTCCCGCACAGGCACATGCTCATAGGTGTACACCGACAGGTCCTCGATCAGGCTCGATAGAAGCACCTGATACGTCGCCGAGGGGAAGCCGTTAGCGTGAGCGAAGCAGAGCCTCGCGCCACTGCCGCCAAAATGTTCAATCGCCATGCGGACCTCAAAATACCAAAGTATGGCCCATGTGACGCCTTTGAGCTAGCCCGAAAGCAGGCTCAATGCGTGCCCGCGGATATCACAGCTCTCGAAACGCTTGATCTAACTTGTATCGTCGCGATGTGAGGTAGGCTTCCATCCGTTCGACTTTGGCAGACGCCGCCTTGATACGGTCACTCGCAGCAGACAGTTCGCTCGAGGCAGACTGTCGGTAGCGATACCGCGCCCGCGGTCGATAGCCGCTTTCCGTATTCGCCCTCTCTCGATAAGCACTGCGCCGCGATCGGTCGTCTGTACGTGATTGCCGCTCCTGAAGCGGCTCCTCGTAAGCAGGACGATTGGGAGTCAGCATGACCCAGCCAGCGACGTAAACCCAGAATGCCAGAGTGCCAGTGAACAAAAAGGCTGCAACAAAACCGAGCCGCACCATCCAGTGTTCGAGCCGCCAAGCATCGGCAAGCCCCGCGGCCACCCCGCCGATTTTGCCCTCTGCTCTATTGCGATACCAGTCCATTCCCCAGCCCTGGTCGCGACTAAACTGAAAATCACTCCACGCTTTACCGAAACCGCGTTTTTGATAGTAGCCGTCTTGATTGGAGTTTCGCGCCCCATAGCGCTGTTGATCATTGCGATAACTCATGTTTTCGGCTCCTCACTCGATCGCCAATGCTCGCTGCGCTCATCCAGCAAACTTTCGAGGGTATCAATACGAGCAGCCAGTTGCTCGGACTGCGAGATTAAATCGTCCAATAATTCTCGCTCCTCGAGACTCAGCCCCTGATTAGCGCGGTTTACACTCTTGTAATGCATCGTTATCCAAATAGGCGCCACGATCACCATAAAGATGATCATCGGTACCGTCATGAAGCGAAAAAGCTCGCTAAAAAAGTCCAAGTTACACTCCTTTTACTTGTCCAGTTTATCCGACTGATCCGTCTGCACGCTCTGTGACTTGGCAAGACGCTCTTTCAGTGCCTGAAGCTCTGAATTCAATCTTTCATCCTCCGCCAAAGCCCTAATCTCTGACGCTAGATCTTGGCCCGCCTTCGACTCCATATCCAAAGCCTCTAATTCACCTTCTAGACGATCCATCTTGCGCTCGAACTGCTCAAATCGCGAGAATGCGTCATCGAGTGCGCGTCTCTGAAGTTGCCGCTTCACTTGCAAACGCGACTCCACGGTACGCCCCTTTAATCCTAAAGCCTGCTGCTTCGCTCTGGCATCGCTTAACTTCTGGTGCAGCTGGGCTATTTCATCCTGCAGATGATTCAAGTGCTCATCGGTCGCGTCAAGTTCTTCTTGTAGCGCTTCGATGTCGCCCTCTATCAAGCGCTTTTCCTGTAGAGCGGCTCGGGCTAGATCCTCCCGTTCTTTACTTAAAGCCAACACCGCGTTATCAGACCAATGCGATGCCTGCTTCTCGAGCGCTCCTTTTTTTCGTGTAAGCTCTTTTCGCTCAGCCAATAGTTTCGCTGAATTAGATCTTACCTCAACCAGTGTGTCCTCCATTTCTTGGATAATCATTCTGACCATTTTGTCTGGATCTTCGGCCCGATCAAGCATCGCATTGATGTTAGCGTTTACGATGTCTGACATTCTCGAAAATATACCCATTTCACTCTCCCTTAATTAGCGATAGTCCGCTCTTTGATCCATAATTTTATGTGCCGGTGTCGCCATACTGACGAGGGCAGCCACGATCGACATCTGAGTAAAAGTCGCGACGCCCGAACGCCATTCGGTCGATGCGCCTATCACCAGTGCAACTGAAGCAAAAGTCACCGCGAAGTAGGCTATTTTTCTGTACGTCCCTGGTTGCATGTTTGAGTTCCTATGTTGCTCGACCTACGCTAAAACAGCACAGAACGTGCCAATCAAATAAACCTACTTAAAATCAAGGTATTGCAAACGAGACACGGCTCAGGCACGCCCGCTTCATTCGCACTTATGAGCGAAATGCGCTATATTAGAGCGAAATTCGCTATCGATATTCGTCATGAAAGCATTAATTGGATCCTCACCTCAACTTGAAACGGCACTTGAGCAACTTCGCCGTGCTGCTAGCCTCCCTCGCCCTATCGTCATCCTCGGGGAGCGAGGAACCGGCAAAGAATTGTTTGCGGAACGACTGCACTATCTGAGCTCTCGTTGGGACGGTCCGCTCGTGAGTCTCAACTGCGCTGCCATCTCCGAAACCTTGATGGACGCCGAATTGTTCGGCTACGAAAAAGGGGCTTTCACCGGCGCAACGCAACGCACACCGGGACGATTTGAGCGCGCCAATGGAGGATCACTCTTCCTTGATGAGATCGGGACTATGAGCCCTCGCGTGCAGGAAAAATGCCTCAGAGCCATCGAGTACGGCCACATCGAACGCCTTGGAGGTCGTGACAGTATCGAGGTGGACGTTCGAGTTATTGCGGCAACGAACGATGATCTTCGTCGAAAAGTTGAGCTTGGCGAGTTCAGGGCCGACCTACTTGATCGACTCACCTTTGATGTCATTCGAGTGCCGCCATTACGCGAGCGGCAAGATGATATCGAGGAGCTTGCCGAATACTTTGCCCTTCGACTTTGTTCAGAAATTGGACGCGATTTCTTTCCAGGCTTCACGCCAGCTGCGATAAGACAACTGAAGTCTCATCACTGGCCAGGCAACGTGCGAGAACTCAAAAATGTAGTCGAACGCTCGGTGGCTTACACGACACCCGACCATAAAGTAGAGCAAATTCTCTTGGATCCCTTCGCACAGCAATCTGAGGCGCGCCAAAAGGAGAAGCAATTAGACCCTTTAGAGAGCACTGAGTCAGCGCGAAACGACAGTCATGTGACCGCAGAGACTCTTATCGCTGACCCAGAACTGCCCTTCCTCGGACAGGTCGCCGCTTTCGAGCGCCAACTGCTCCAGCGGTCTCTGACAGCCAACCGACACAAACTGCAAGAGACCGCTCAGCAACTTCAACTTTCAT
>JAUHWV010000290.1 GCA_030427335.1 Gammaproteobacteria bacterium
TGTCGATGTAGGGCTCTGGCGACTAACTCTTTGCCGGTTCCTGACTCACCGTTGATTAATACGGTGATGTTGCTGTGCGCTAAGCGACCTATGGCTCTGAACACCTCTTGCATCGCGGGTGCTTCGCCTATGATTTCCGTGGTCTTAACGGGCTCTTGGTTCACCTCTTTCGCTTGCAAGGCCTCGCGGCGATGCGTTACGGCACGTTCGGTAATGGCGACCACATCGTCTATATCAAAGGGTTTAGGCAGATATTCAAAAGCGCCCTGTTGGTATGAGGCCACCGCACTATCAAGGTCTGAGTGGGCGGTCGTAATGATAACGGGCAAGTTGGGAAAGCGCGCATGCAGTTGATCCAGCATGGCCAAGCCGTCTGTGCCCGGCATCCTAATGTCGCTGATAATGGCATCAGGCTGCTCGTATTCGATCTCCTCGAGCAGGGTGTCGGCGTCTTCAAAGCAGCGATTTCCGATTCCTGCTTGGGTAAGCGCGCGTTCTAAGACCCAGCGGATTGAGTCGTCATCATCGACTACCCAGACGTTAGCAATGTCACTCATTGTCTAGCTCCAGAGGAAGATATAGCGTGAATATGGTTTGACCCGGCTGGCTCTGACACTCGAGCAGACCGCCGTGCCGATTAACGATACTTTGAGAGATGGATAAGCCAAGGCCGGTACCTTCGGCTCGCCCCGTGACCATGGGTAAGAAAATTAGTGCGAGCATGTTTTCATCTATGCCGGGGCCTTTATCTTCGATATCGATCTTGCAGACTAAGCGGTGCCGAACCGCTCCAATTGTAAATTGCCGCAGTACCCGCGTGCGCAGAACAATGTGGCAGTGTGAATCCGCTTTACAGGCTTGAACCGCGTTCAACGCGATATTCAATATGGCTTGTATTAACTGAGCTCGGTCGCCCATGATCTCAGGCAGGCTTGGATCGTAGTCTCGTTCGATTTCAATATCTCGGCTGGCCTCGGCCTCCACCAAGCGGCGAACGTGTTCTAGCACCTCGTGTATATTCAAGGCTTTCTTCTCTAGCGCCTTGTTCGAGCCAAGTAGTCGATCGACCAGGGCTCGCAGGCGGTCTGCCTCGCGAATAATAATTTCGGTGTATTCCAGTTGTTCGGGTTTATCGAGTTCGCGTGCTAAAAGCTGGGCGGCTCCGCGTATCCCACCTAGAGGGTTTTTAACTTCGTGAGCCAGGCCGCGTATGATTTGCTGAGTGGTTTCGGTCGTTTTTAGCAGGTTCTGGCCACGGCTGATGCGAATGATCCTGTCGACTGGGTGTAGCTCGATAATGACGCCCCCTTTGGGGTTGTCCGGTCGTGCTGGTGTGATGGTCATATCCACTTGAATAGGGTCATTGCCATTGTGCTGTAAGCTAACCGAGCGCTGCGTGACCGCCGTTTGTGATTCGATTGTCGCTCGGATTTGGGGGAGCACTCTATCGGGCTGTTTTAATAGCGCGACAAAAGGTGTGTTGGTTAGGCGTGCCTTTGAAGAGGACAGCATCGCTTCGCTGGCCGAATTGAGCGCAATAATATTAAGATCTTCACTGACTGTGATGATACCTGTACTCAGATTTTCGATAGTATCTATCGGGCTCATTGCTGTTACCTGTGGCGGTTCGTTCGCAGCGATCTATTCGCAGTCGAATACCTAGCAAAAATGACGCCAACTTTGATGTGCCTGTTTGGGGCGAAGGCCACTGAAGAATGGCCGGATTTTGCCTGTTTACGGCACTTCGTAATCGCTCGCGTTGAGTATTTGAGCACAGTTTGAAAATGAATGCACCGTTTTGGTGCGTGACGTGTTGCGAGTGACGTGTCGTGTGTGAGAAATCAGAATTGAGCTCGTGTAAAACGCGGTGTGGGAGTCAATGGTCAGTGCGCAGAACCGGCGCTCATACTAAAGGGGCTGGCGTGACTGATAAGCTCAGTCCGTTTAGGGTATAAAGGCTAATTTCGATAAAGCTTAGAAGGGCGAAGAACGTAAATACGCACCGGGCTCGACTTGGCGAGTGGCGATCCGTCTTTTGATACAACAGATACAGAGAAATCATGAGCTCCGCGAAGCACATTGTTGAGTGCCCATACGGTGCTGGTTTGGGGCTCTCCGTAAAGTGTCTCGTTCATTGTGAGCTGTAATTGAGCGCCTTCTTGCAGTGCGGGGCTTACACTGGCAACAATCGAAAAATTACCCGGCCCCATGGGAATGGTGGTGCCATCCGGTGGGCTG
>JAUHWV010000066.1 GCA_030427335.1 Gammaproteobacteria bacterium
TATTGTAGATGACCTGTCGCCGATGCCAGAGGTAGAGCACATCCGCTCAAGCATCGCGCTCAAGCAGGTGCGCTACAAAACCGAGCTTCCGCTGCGGGGGGTATCGCCCTGACACGCCGCTGAGCCTTAAAAAATGTTTTCGCGTTAAAATCCAACGGGGACCTTAAGCCCAGTTTCCGAGCTAATCGCCATCCATGCTTTGATGCCTGCTGCCCATGTCCAGCCAGCCGAGTGCCTTCATGCGTTTTCGGACCAACGGGTAACGCGATTAGCAGGCTCGTTCCGCAAGCCATTAAGGTATCGAGCTCTGCGTCCAATTTCGACGATGGTGATAGGTATCGCCCGAATTCTCTTGCCTAAGACCTGTCGAGAACTAAGCGGCGCTCTGAATCCGAGGGGCTGACATCCAGCAGGCGTGAAAACCTTGAGGCACGCGCTGAGGCATCGTTACGCGCGCAATCGGCCCTTTACTGATGTCCATCGCGTCAAACACCTGTAGCTGCTGCACTTTGGTTTGATCATTCCAAACAAAAGCGATGACATAACCGTGGTCTTCACTTTGCTGGTTGTCCGCCGGCGCAAACCAAGGCTCGCTGTACCAAGCGTGTTTCGGATCGTCTGACCACGCCCCCAAACATGCACCTGTGCGGATATTAAACTTTCGAATACCCGTCCAATGCAGGGTATCGGGATTGTGATCCACCAAATAACCAAACTCGGTGTACCGGCCCGTGCGCGCGCTGTCATACGAGGGGAACTCGACATTCAGATCGGGATTTAAGCACTTTTCAGCGCACTCACCCGTTGTGTAATTCATGCGGTATTCCCAGAGCCGCGCGTCCATCTTGAGCTCAGCGATGTTCTTTGCGGTACGGGCCTCATCAATCGTGCCGTCGGCATTCATTACGGGCATAAATCGGCAGGCGACCATGATGATCTCGTTGCCCTCTTCCCAAGAATTCACCACGTGGTACAAAAAACAGGGCGAGAACTCGAACCACTTCAGCTCCTCGGTCTTGCCGTAACGCGGTATCACGCCGAACCGAGCGGGCGTATCCGAGTTAAATAAGATCTTGTGGCGTCCGGCCGCGTAGGCCTCTTCACAGTGCCAAACCGGCAGGTCGTGCAGAATTGAGTAATGTTCCGTAACACCCATATCGTGCGGCAGGCGGTTACCCGGCAGCGGGATTTCGACGTGATGTTTGAGTTGGCGGTCTGGGCCCACGACGCCATAGGCCATGTAGGGCGCCTCATGAAAATAATCAAAGAAGAGTAAATCACCGGTGATTTCATCCACTTTGGGATGGGCCGAAAAACCGTAACCGGGTGCGGCTGTGTAGGGTGCGGGGCCAATGGTATCAAGCGTAATCGGATCCACTAAATAGGGTTCGCCCGCTAAATACCAAGACGCCACCGCGACGCCGGCATGGCCAATGACATCCGTATTCGCCGTGTCTTTCATCGGCTGTGTGGGTGAGCCCTTCAAGGTACTCATGATTCCCCAGTACTCGGACGATTCTGTCGTTGACTCTTTTTTCCAACCCTCCGTTCGAACCCACTTATTGCGAATCGTGACCCTGCCGCCATCAAAATGCGCATTAAACAACATGCCATCGCCATCGAAGGGGTGATGCATTGCTTTGGGCTCGAAACGCTGGTCGGGGCCGTTGCGCAAATAAACACCGTTCAAATCGACGGGGATTTCGCCCTCTACGGGTAAATCCGTGAGCACCTGCTCTTCGAACACGGGGGCATACGCGCCGGTTAAAAAAGGGCCGTGGTTAAATCCAAAGGGGGCTTCATCGATTCGCTTTGCCATAGTCACTTCCTATCTGTTGATGTCTAACATTATCGCACTTCAGTTCACTTATGCAATCTATTTGAACTTTTGCACAGAGCAGTTACACTTCCTTTGGGCTAGATCAACATTTACCAAAGAGTAAACTAAAATGAAAACATCCAGCGCGGCGCGAATTACGCAACTCACCCAGCAAGGACTGTGGGGCGAACACTGTTTACACGACCTGTTGGCCGAGCGAGTAACTCAAAGCGCGCACCAAGAAGCGCTGGTGGATCAACCCAACCGTGAGCAGCTCACTGGCGATGCGCCCTACCGACTGAGCTTCGGCAATATCGATACCGCATCTGACAACCTGGCCCTGGCTTGGCTTAACTTTGGCCTCACTGCAGGCGATCGCATATTGGTGCAACTACCCAACATCGCAGAGCTCGTTATCTGCTACTACGCCGCCAGTAAAATGGGCGCCATACTTTCACCCATACCCATGCAATACGGCGCGCATGAGATAGCGCATTTGGCTCAATCACTGGACATCAAACTCGCCCTCTCTCTCGCCAAATTTAAAGATGACGACCCGAGTGAAGCCTTTGGCAAAGCCCAACTCAAATCCCCCGCATGGATATTAGGTGACGACTTTAAGATAGATTTAAACGCGACGCCCACGGCTAAATCGATTTTGGCAGAGCACCGATCCCAAGCGGGGGTCGATGCCAATAGCGTGCTGACCATTTGCTGGACATCGGGCACCACCGGCACGCCAAAAGGTGTGCCGCGCTCGCACAATATGTGGATTACCACGGGTTCGATTACTGCTTTCAACGCCGAAAATCAGCCAGGCGAGCGGGTATTGAACCCTTTTCCACTGGTCAACATGGCGGGGCTGGGCGGGTTCCTATTTCCGTCCGCTTTAAAAGGCCTCAGCCTGCACTTGCACCACCCGATCGATCTACCCATTTTCCTTGGCCAAATTCAACAGGAGAAAATCAACTACACCATAGCGCCCCCGGCCCTGCTCAATAAATTCGCGGCGGAACCCGCGATGTGGGGGCAATTTGATTTCAGCGAATTGCGCGCCGTGGGGTCCGGTTCTGCCCCCTTATCACCCGCTATGATTGAGCAATTCGAAACCGTGTACGGCAAAGAGATCCACAATATGTTCGGTTCCAACGAGGGCACCTGCCTTGCCGCAACGCCGCACACCAGCGCCGATCCGGTGACGCGCGCTACGTGCTTCCCCTACTGCGGTGATCACAGCGACAACTGGCACGATTACCCTTGGAACCAAGTGAAAACAAAAGTAATCGACCAGGAAACGGGAGAGACGCTGACCGAGATTGGCGCGCAGGGTGAATTCTGTATCTCTGGCCCGTCCGTGATCGACGGCTACTGGGATCACGACAACCAGAACGTGTTCACCGACGACGGCTACTTTCGCACGGGTGATCTAGTCGAAATCTGCGGCGAAAAAGGTCAATACCTGCGCATAGCCGGTCGTTGCAAGGACATCATCAACCGAGGTGGCATGAAGCTATCACCCGCCGAGCTCGACATACTTCTCGAGGGCATGCCGGGGCTTGCTGAAGTCGCGGTGTGCGGTTACGCCGATGAGGCAATGGGGGAA
Organism: Gammaproteobacteria bacterium; assembly: GCA_030427335.1. Lineage (GTDB taxonomy): Bacteria > Pseudomonadota > Gammaproteobacteria > Pseudomonadales > Halieaceae > Aequoribacter. The sequence goes on from JAUHWV010000066.1 coordinate 3,423, forward strand.
AAAGTGGCGGTCGTTGCGGTAGCGCAAGACCCTGAAAATCCGCCGACACTGGCGAACATCACCGAGTTCTTGCGCGAGCGAGGCATCGCGGTATTCAAGCTACCGGAATACTTGTTGCTCACAGCAGCGCTCCCCCGCAATCCGCTGGGCAAAGTGTTGCGTCACGAACTTTCTGCCTTGGTGGAAGCTCAACGGTCTCATTAGACATCACGCGAGCGTGACTGCGGCTCGCAAGATGAGTTGCCCTGTTCACATCGAAGTCAAGGGCACATGTCTATTAAAGCCAGCAGCACATAAGCGCCAAACGCAACCGCTCTAGCGCTCGTAGGTGACCTCGTTTGCCTTCAAGGCCTGCTCGCAGTGGTCGCAACGAACTACCGCGTTTAACTCATGACCGCAGCCGTGTATCGCGATGATCGGCGGACCCTCACCATTACCGCACCAGCGATCACCCCACTGGAGCATACTCATAAAGTAAGGGAACAAGTCCGCGCCTTTGGGTGTTAAATGGTATTCATAGCGCAAGACCGAAGGGCGATAGGGCTTTTTGTAGAAGATGCCGTGATCCACCAAAAGCTTCAGGCGATCTGCCAGAATATTGGTCGCCACCGGCAGCTCCTTGTGAAACTCCTCGTAGCGCACAAAGCCATGATACGCCAAAGCGATTAAATTCGACGTCCAGCGATCACCGAGTAATTCGGTTAAGTTTCTATAGAGCGCTTTGCCGTTGTTATCGCCTTGCAGGGTTTTAGAGGCACGCCGACGCGTTTTGATTTCTCGCTCGTCCCGCCCAGCGCCGGGTCCCGGCTTGAAGGTGACATCCTGCCACTGCGCCTGTTGATTACAGTGGCTACACACCATCTCCGGCCAAAACGCATGGCCGCACAGCGTGTGTTTTAGTTCAATGGAATCGAGTTCGGGCTCGCTGTAATACTGCCGCTCCCACACCAAAGCCATAAGCGCTTGGTTGTATAGATCGATCGATTTTTTGGTCATGCGATAGATGGGCTTACGTGCGTCTGCACCCACCACCTTTTTGAGACAGCCAATCTGCTGTAGCCAATCCAAGCGATTGGTGAGAATCCCACGCGAGGCACCCGTTGCATCCAGCATCTCGCCAAAGCTATTGATACCCCAAAAAATCTCTTGCAGGATCAAGTTCGACCACATATCGCCGACCTGATCGAGCGCACGGTTAATTGAGCTTGCACGCGTTGTAATACTTTTTCGTTCTGCCAAAGCGTTTCCCTACACAGGCACAATACTTACTTGCATTATTGAATTAATCTCGCGCTACTCTTACACTGAACGCAGATTAATAAGGATTCAATATGACCCAATCTGCCCTGCACCTGCCGCTTATACAAGCCCCTATGTTTCTTTTATCGGGCCCAGAAATGGTTATCGCAAGCGCCAAAGCCGGTATTATTGGCTCATTCCCTACCCAGAATAGTCGCACCACTGACGAGCTTGAGCAATGGTTAATCACCATAACGGATGCCTTGCGCGGTACCGAATTCGAGCAGCTGTGGGCCATTAACTTGGTTATGCACCCCTCCTACCCGCGGCGCGATCAGGATCTCGCGCTCGCCATTAAATACAAAGCCCCTATAGTCATTACGGCACTGGGCAGCCCCAAAGACGCCATCGCCCCCGTGCACGAATACGGCGGTAAAGTCTTTGCAGATGTAATCAATATGGACTTCGCCCGCAAAGCGGCGGCGGGCCAAGTCGATGGCTTGGCGCTGGTCTGCGCAGGCGCAGGTGGCCACACGGGCTTCATATCGCCCTTTGCCTTCCTAAAAGAAGTCCGTACGTTCTTCGACGGCGAAATTATCTTATCCGGCGCCATCAGCACGGGCGCAGACGTCTTCGCTGCGCAAGTTCTGGGCGCCGACTACGTCTACGTAGGCACGCGCTTCATCGCCACACACGAAAGCATGGCGGTCGACGATTACAAACAACTCGTGGTCGACTCGAATCTGGCGGACATCGTGACGTCTGACGCCATCACGGGCGTTAAGGCCAACTGGCTCCGCGGTAGTTTGGCAAAAGCGGGCTTTGACCCAGACAACATGCCAGGCGCCGCCGATATCGATTTTGCGCAAGCGGGGAGTGATTCAAAGCGCTGGCGCGACATCTGGTCGGCTGGGCAAGGGGTCGGCAATATCAAGCAACGCGAGTCAATTAAGGATGTCGTTGATCAGATGGTCGAAGAATACGGTCAGTCACGCAAGCAGTGGCAAGGAGCATAAAGCATGAGCGCAGTCTATATTTTAGGTGGAGAGCAAACCGATTTTGCGCGCAACTGGGCGCGCGAGGGGCTCGAGGTCTTTGACGTATTCAAAGAAGTGTTTGAAGCGGCCGTTAAGCAAGCGGACATTGCGCCCGGCGATATCGATGTCGCGCACGTGGGTAATTTCGTAGGAGATTTATTCAACGGCCAGGGTCTCTTGGGCGGCTTCTTCGCTGAAGTTTACCCTGAGATGATTGGGATCCCCACCAGTCGACACGAGGCCGCCTGCGCCTCGGGCTCGGTCGCCTTGCTGGCGGCGATGCGTGACATCGAGGCCGGTCATTACCACTTGGCCGCGGTACTCGGAATCGAGCAAATGCGCAACGTCAACGGTAAAACGGGTGCCGAATACTTGGGCGCTGCAACATGGAAAGGTCACGAAGCCACGGCCTGCGATTTCCCGTGGCCGCATCAGTTCGACTTACTCACCCAAGAGTATCAAAAGCGCTACGGCATCAACACTGAGCACCTAAAAACCATCGGCAAAATCAATTTTTCTAACGGCCGCGCCAACCCCAAAGCGCAAACCCGCGAGTGGGTCATTCCCGATGAAGCCTTTAGCGACGACGACACCTTAAACCCCGTGATTGAAGGTTTTGTGCGCAAACTGGACTGCGGTCAAATCACCGATGGCGCCGCCTGCGTGATCCTTGCGAGTGAATCGGCCGCGAAAGCCTACGCAGAACGTACTGGGCAGTCGCTCGCCGATCTACCACGAATCAAAGGTTGGGGGCACCGCTCCGCGCCGATCAGCTTGGCCTCGAAACTAGCGGCTAGCCGCAACAGCGAGTTTATCTTCCCGCACGTCGCAGCCCTCGCTCGAGATGTGTTAAAACGGGGTGGATTCAAACACATTACCGATCTTGACGGTCTGGAAACGCACGACTGCTTCACGATCACCGAATACATGGCTATCGACCACATTGGCTTAACGCCGCCCGGGGAAAGCTATCGAGCCGTTGAGGAAGGGCGAATCGCTAAAGACGGCGATTTCCCTATCAATGCGAGCGGCGGTTTAATTGGTCTCGGCCACCCCGTTGGCGCCACTGGGGTACGCATGCTGCTCGACTGCGCTAGGCAGGTAACGGAACAAGCGGGACCGCAGCAGATCGCCAATGCCCGCAACATGGCCACCTTTAATTTGGGCGGCAGTACCACCACCTGCGCTTCGTTCATTGTGGGCCGCGATTCGTGAATGAGGTCTTTATTTACGATGCCATCCGCTCTGCTCGAACCAAAGCGAAACCGGATGGCGGGCTCGCCGCACTCTCACCGATGGAGCTTATGGCCTCACTCTTAAACACCCTGAAAGAGCGCACCCACTTAGACCCGGCTCGGGTAGAAGACGTAACGTTAGGCTGCGTCACTCAAGCTGTAGATCAAGCCGCTAACGTCGCGAAAACCAGCTTGATGGTGGCCGGCTGGCCGGATCACGTTCCAGGCATAACTGTAAATCGCTTTTGCTCTTCGGGCCTAGATGCCTGCAACATTGCCGCCATGAAAATTATGGCCGGGCAAGCGGAGGTGACCATAGGTGGCGGCGTCGAAATGATGTCTCGCGTACCCATGCTGTCCGATAAAGCCACCGCGTTTCACGATCAAGCCTTCGCGCTGAAAAACCGTTTCTTACTCATGGGCGCGGGCGCTGACTTCATTGCCACGCGTTTTCATTGTAGCCGGGAAGAAGTCGACCAAATCGCGTTGCTCAGCCAGAAAAACGCCGCCGCTGCGCAAGCCGCGGGCTACTACCGCTCCCTTGTGCCGGTTTACAACCCTCACACCGATCGACTCGTAGACCAAGACGAGTGCGTACGCGGCAACACAACAGCCGAGTCCTTAGCCAGCTTGCCCCCCGCCTTCGAGCAGCTCGGTGCCGCGGGCTCCGACGCACTGCAACTGAGCGAACATCCAGAGTATCAATCGATTCAGCATGTCCACACGGCCGGTAACTCACCGGCTATGTGCGACGGCGCAGCAATTGTTTTGATTGGTAGCCAACAGGCGGGAGAGCAACTCGGAATCCGACCCAGAGCGCGAATCGTGCAAGTGCAAACCACCTGTGATGATCCGCTGGAAGTAGTCGGTGGTTGCGTCAAGGCCGTTGAGGCTCTGCTAGACAAGCTCAAGCTCAACACCAGCGATATCGATTTATTCGAGATTCACGAGGCCTTTGCTGCCACCAGCATCAAACTCGAACAGCGCCTCGGCCTCAAACGCGGCGAGTACAACGTGAACGGGGGTTGCATCGCTCTGGGCCACCCAATGGGCGCCACCGGCGCTATGATGCTGGGCACGCTGCTTGACGAACTCGAACGCCGCGACCTCAAGACCGGAATTGTCGCCACCAGTGGCGCTGCGGGCACGGGTACGGCCATGCTTATCAAGCGCTGCTAGCCTTTAACCACCCAAACGCGTCGAGAGGCAACTCAACTGTTAAAAAGCCTTTTCACGACACCTCTTTCATAGATTTTAGGCTATTACCATCGCCATTTTGATCGTGGAGCCAGCAGTTCTTTACTTGACAATGTGATCTATCCTAAACCGAACACCCGAGTACCGTTATCCTACCCTTTTTATTCGTCAAAAAACTCGGCTCGCAGTCTCGCTATGCGATGCATACGTTCATGCAGAATCGTGACGATACCAATGTCTCCATCAGCAAGATATTTCCAATAGACGAAATGGCGCTCATAGCGAAAGAAAAAGCCTTCAACACCCAAATCGGCGGGAACCGGTCGCGACCCAACACCATGCGAAGCAATGCGTTCGAAGGCATTGAACATCCCCGTGATGTAGCGCTCTGCTTGCTCTTCTCCCCACCGGTTTAAGGTATAGCGGTATATCTCATCTAGGCGCCACGACGCCGCGGCTTGAATTCGAACTTGCGGCACGGCCGGCCTACTTGCGGTTGCGCGCGATCACTTCAGCGGCCGTCAGAGATGTATAGGATGAATCGGGTGCAGCGTAGGCCTGAGTCAATTCCGCTTTGAGTCGCTCAAATGCGTCTTGATCAACACGCATTTTGTCACGGCGAATGAGATCGCGAATGTACTCACTCACATTTTCGTAAGTACCATTTTCACCTACATTTTCCGCCACAAACTCGCTCAAGGTCTCGTTTAAACGAACGGTCATAGTCGATTGAGCCATTTTCCTGAACCCCTCAGAATTAAAACCGTATTCAAGATACTTAATATTTCTCACAAGCTCAACTGCGAACTTGAGAACGGGCCACTCTCTCAGGCCACTCAGTCGAACCCGATATTTGTACGAAAAGAACAAAGGTCTCAAAGAGACCTATTATTCGCGGGACCTTACTCTATACTCTTAACGCCCCTTGGAGTAATGTTAAGAGCCATAACGGCACTAACTATGACAATAAGGAGCCCGCGTGACTAAACTAAGAGTAACAACACTCGCACTCGCAATATCAACCCTTGGTCTATTGGGCGGATGCGATAGCACCAGCATTACCGATCTCGACATCGCGGATCCCTTAACCGCCGAGGGTGGCACACCTCGCAACGCGCTACTCGAAACCAACCGAGAAGTGCTGGAACTTCGCCCCGCCGCCAACCCCGATCGCAATGCCTACTTCGGCGATCTTCACGTACACACGGCATACAGCTTCGATGCCTACGCGTTTGGCACCATAGCCACACCTTACGACGCTTATCTGTATGCCAAAGGTCACCCTTTAAAGCACCCTGCGGGCTACGAGGTCCAATTACAGCAACCGCTTGATTTCTATGCCGTAACGGATCACGGTATGTTCATGGGCGTGGTTCAAGCCAGTGCAGACACCAGCACGGAGTTCTCTAATTACGCCGTTGCACAGCCTTTGCATAATATTAATGCCCCCGACAACTATGGACAGACCTCTATTCCTCCACGCAGCAAGGCTTTCGCGACCTTTTTGCCTAATCTGTTAGGCGATATCGCGAGCGGCGAGGTCGACCCAACCGCCGCAGAGGCCATCACCAAATCGGCCTGGCGCGATGTAATCGAAGCGGCGGATGAACACTACATCCCCGGCCGATTCACGACCTTTGCCGCCTACGAGTACACCTCATCAACCGATGACCGTGGCAACCTACACCGTAATGTCATTTTCAGAGGCACGGATCGATTACCCGCCGTGCCATTTTCGCGCTTTCACTCACAAAACCCAGAAGGACTGTGGGATTGGATGGATGAACTACGCGCCGATGGTATCGAAAGCTTAGCGATTCCGCACAACTCCAACGGTTCAAACGGCCAAATGTTTCTGCTAACGGACTGGGCGGGCAACCCAATCGGCGAAGACTACTCGGCACAGCGTATGCGCAATGAACCCTTAGTTGAAGTCACACAGGTCAAAGGCACCTCAGATACCCACCCTGCTCTATCGAAAAACGACGAATGGGCCAACTTTGAAATCATGCCCTACCGAGTCGCGACCACCTTACCGAGTGAACCGGCGGGCAGCTACGTTCGCGACGCCTACTTACGAGGTTTAGCCTTACAAGAAAAAACGGGCCACAACCCCTACAAATTTGGTTTAGTCGGCGCCAGTGACACCCACGTCGCCGCCATCTCAGATCGCGAGGAAACCTTCTTCTCTAAAGCGGGCCTCCTCGATGGCACCCCCGAGATGCGCGGATCTATCCCCGCTTCCTTCCTCACTGGGGTCTTACTCAAATGGGCTGACCCCGAAGGTCTGGTGGAAGTAGACAATCACGAATACGTTGACAGCGCTGGCTTCGAAACCTGGAGCGCCAGCGGCATCGCCGGTGTCTGGGCTGAGGAAAACACGCGAGAAGCGATCTACGAAGCATTCCGCCGTAAAGAAACCTTCGCTACCAGTGGCCCTCGCATTAAAGTTCGGTTCTTCGCAGGCTACGACATAGAATCCGGCATCCTCGAACAAACCGACATGGTCGGCCAACTCTACGCCAATGCCGTGACCATGGGATCCGACCTAAGCGCACAAGAAGGACAATCACCTAGCTTCCTGGTTTGGGCCGTGCGCGATCAACTCGCCGCACCGCTCCAGCGCATTCAAATCATCAAAGGCACCGTTCGCGAAGGTGAACACCAAGAAACCGTCTACGACGTCGCCTGCAGCGATGGCCTAAGCCCCGACCCAAACACCCACCGATGCCCCGATAATGGCGCCAAAGTCGATTTAAGCGACTGCTCGATCAGTGCTGACGTAGGCGCTGCTGAACTCAAACAAGTTTGGCAAGACCCCGATTTCAACCCAGCCGATGAGGCCTTCTATTACGTTCGTGTATTAGAAAACCCCACCTGCCGATGGTCCACTTGGGATGCACTGCGTGCGGGCGTTGAGCCACGCTCAGACTTAGCGAAGACGATTCAAGAACGTGCTTGGTCCTCACCGATCTGGTATCGCGGTCAAGCACAATAGACGCCAGCGGTCTCGCTCTTTGGCGGGGCCGATAAGGGCTGGGGCAGATTCGAAGAGTCTGACCCATTCGCCTAAGATCTATGAATCCGCCTCGCGTCGCCTAGACCACCATGCGATACCCGCACGCCA
>JAUHWV010000291.1 GCA_030427335.1 Gammaproteobacteria bacterium
GGCGCCGTTCATGTCGATTATTCGCGACCCAGCGGCCTATGAGCGCTATGAGCATGTGGTTGTGCTGCACGGCGTGCGCCGCGTGTCGGACCTAGCTTATCGCGATTACATCTCAAAAGAGCTTAAGGAGCACGAGTTTTTGGGTGAGTACTGCAGCAAGCAGCTGCTGTATTATCCCGTTGTGTCGCGTGAGCCGTTCGAGCGGCAAGGGCGCATCACGGACCTTACCCGCTCAGGACAGATGTGCGAGGAACTCGGCTTGCCGCCCATTGATCCTACGCACGATCGCGCAATGATTTGCGGCAGCATGGAGATGCTGAAAGATACCTCGGCGATGCTTGATGAGTTTGGTCTGCAGATTTCACCCAATCAAGGCACGATCGGCGATTACGTGATTGAGCGCGCGTTTGTAGGCTAACGCCGACTAGCCTTTACGATTTCATATAAAGGGGTCGGAGTAATCCTACCCCAGTTTGACGCACACTCAACAAAGGGGACAATAGTCCCAAAAGGAGAGTGAAAATGTCCAACGTAGAAAAGAAGTATTTCAGCCCAGAGTTCAAGCGTGAAGCAGTTCGACAGTTAGATGAAGGTGATAAACAAGCCTCTCAATTAGCCAGAGAGCTTGGTGTGCGTCGCAATCAGCTATACAAATGGAAAACGGCGATAGAGACCTATGGAGAACACGCGTTCCCTGGTAATGGGAACCGTCCTCTAAACGCCCCTAAAGACGATTCAGCTGCGTTAAGAGCGGAAATTAAACGCCTTCAGGAAGAGAATGATATTTTAAAAAAAGCGGCAAAATTCTTCGCGAGCACATCCAATTGAGATACGCGTTTATAGCGGAGAATACGTCGCTTTATCCGGTTGTAAGATTGTGTGATGTCATGCAGGTTTCTCGCAGAGGGTATTACAGCTGGTTGAATCGGCCGTCCTCAGCTCGTTCGATCGCCAATGAGGATTTGTTGGTGCATATAAAGCGATTGTTTTATCGATATCGTCGCATTTATGGTGCGCCACGCATCCACAAGGTTTTGGGTGCAGAGGGCGTATTCTGTGGCCTGAATCGAGTCGCCCGACTGATGCAGGAGAACCGTTTACGGCCTCGTAGTGTGCGTAAATTCCGCTTAACGACGGATTCTCGAAATAGTCGTAATCCCGCGCCAAATAGGCTCAATCGCGACTTTGTCGCGACTGAGCCTAATCAGAAATGGGTAGCGGATGTGACTTATATACCGAGTCGCCAAGGATGGTTATATCTGGCAACGGTCTTGGATTTATTCTCACGCAAGGTCGTTGGTTGGTCTATGGCTACGCGCCTTGATAGCCGTTTAGCTCAAAGAGCTTTACTCAACGCAATCCAGGCGCGAAAGCCCCGTGCGGGGCTCATGGTTCACTCCGATCAAGGCGCTGAATATTACGCTGCAAACTATCAGAGCATTCTGAAAGAGCACGGATTTATATCCAGTATGAGTCGGAAGGGTGACTGCTATGACAATGCGGTTATGGAGAGCTTCTTCCACAGCCTGAAAGTGGAAGAGCTACATCATCAACAATTCGATACTCGAGATGAGGCTCGAGCAACGGTATTTGAATACATTGAAATGTTTTACAATCGGCAACGTCTTCACTCCTCGATAGGGTATGTATCACCCGTTGAGTTCGAGGAGAGAAGTGTTGCCTAACTAAAGTGTGCGTTTTATCGGGGTAAGACCAACCCCGTTGCTGATTGGACCATCGCCGAGTGGCTGAGCTGGCACTTGGATTAAGGCGCGATCACTGTTTTGACCCATAGCCAAAAAAGGATAATACACGGGGGTAACGGTGATCGCCGATTCATCTTCTGCGAGCAGGGCTCGACATACCTGATTCATGGCGGGTACTACCCCGGATACTAAAGACAGCGAATTCAGATCGAAATCCCAGTCGTAGCGCTCGCGATAGCGCGATTGAATCAGAGTGAGTAGATCCAAAGGTTTGGATTGGTACCCATAGATCCCGTGTTGATTGCGATCAGCGATGGCTTGTAGTACCTCCGGCGGTGCCCGAAAATCCATATCGGCCACCCACATGGGAATGATGTCCTTGTTGGAGTACTTGTCCCATTTATCACTCCCGGTGCTCCGGCGATTAATTGCTTCCTTAAAAAGAGCTGATCTATTCATTGTGGTCGGCTTGGGTAGTGAATGTTGA
>JAUHWV010000067.1 GCA_030427335.1 Gammaproteobacteria bacterium
TGATGCCCACTTCCGCAGAGGGCTTTAGCCATACGCCTATTCACACGGTGGCCGATGGGGAAACCAATACCACCTATTACGACAACGTACGTGTGCCGGTTGATCATTTGATCGGACCTGAAAACGGCGGTTGGGGGGTAGTCGTAAGTCAGTTGAATCGTGAGCGTCTTACGCTTATGAACCCCGGTACCGCTAATCTGATGTACCAAAACGTATTGGAGCACGCGCAAAACACAGTCGATGCTGCCGGTATCCGCCTAATCGATCAGCCGCGCGTCAAACGGACTTTGGCTTCCATCTATACCCAGCTTAGAGCGCTACAATTGGCGTGTCGCAAGCAGGCTTGGGCACTGCACCACAATACCCTTGATGTCGCCGACGCCTCTGCTATTAAAGTGTATGGATATGAAGCGTTTTTAGAATGCTATCGCGCTATGCTGGAGGTGCTGGGTCCACAGGGTTCCATGAAACGGGGTTCTTACGGCGCCCTAATCCAGGGACAGCTTGAGCTGATCTATCGGGCAGTACCCGTTTATGGCTTTGCCGGCGGCACCAATGAAATCCAACGAGACCTCATTTCCCAGTTTGGGTTAGGTCTTCCACGAGCAAAACGATAGGGCGCGAACATGGACTTTGCACTTAATGAAATTCAAACAGAAATTCGCGAGTTAGCGCGCGGCATTTTCTCTGACTTCGCGTCGCCGGATAAGCTTGATGTTGTTGAGCAGCAGGCGCACCGGTTCGATCAAAACCTGTGGTCTGCGGTGAGCGAGGCGGGGCTCACTCACGTAAGCTTGCCGGAAGCTTTTGGTGGAATTGGTCTTGGCTTTTTTGAAGCGTGTTTGGTGTTCGAACAGGTTGGTGCGTTTACGGCACCCGTGCCTTTGGTACCGCACGCGCTTGCTCTGATGGCGATCGCTGAGTTCGCTCCTAAGGTGTTTGCTACCGAAGACAGTTCTGCCGACACCTGGTTCACAACCAGCGCAGGCGTCGCTGGAAACACTTTGGCGGTTGATCCCCACGGTCGGGTTTCTGGTAGTCTGAGCGGGGTACCTTATGCTTCAGGCGCTAAAGCATTGATTGCGCCCTCAGCAGACGGACAAGCCTTGCTGCTCATCGACCTGAATCAGTCTGCTATCGCGTTCCACGACCAAGTTAGTACGGCTTACGAACCGCAGGCTTTCTGCACATTTGCGAACGTTGAGGTCACCGTTCTTGGTGACGCTCAGGCGGTTACCTGGCTTACACTCCGTGAGCGTGTTGCGATGAGTGCGGCGCAATTAGGTGTTACTGCTGCTGCAATGGAGCTCGCGCGCGCTCACGTCTGCGAAAGAGAGCAATTCGGCGTCAAGATTGGTTCTTTTCAAGCCGTTTCGCACCGCTTAGCCGATTGCTGGATCGATTTGATGAACCTGACTACCACTGTGCTCTCGGCTGCCTCTCGACTCGATGTTGATGCGTCGATCGAAACTCAACTCGAGGTTTATACGGCGCAATCGTGGGCGAGCCAGGCGAGCCATCGGATACTGGCCAGTGCGCAGCATGTCTGCGGCGGTTTGGGGCACGATAAAGATTACCCCATGTGGCGTTTTGCGGTATGGTCTCGTCATTACGAGATGATGATGGGCGGCAATGAACTGGCGCTAGAACATCTGGGCGCCCTGATTGCTGCGGAACCCGAACGAGCTATGCTCTAACCCCCATACAATAACAAGGATAACTTATGACTGCTGTTCTCACGCGAGAGCTTGATCACGAAATACTCGAGGTAAAACTCAATCGTCCCGATCGATTTAATGCGTTGAACGAAGAAGTGATCGGCTCGATGATTGATATCTTCAAAGGTTTAAATCGAGACCGTAACACACGTGTTGTCATATTAACTGGAGAGGGCAGAGGCTTTTGCTCGGGCGCTGATTTGCGGGCGGAGGATTCACAGGCAGGGTCCGTGCCGGGCACAGAGGGTATGTCTGATCTCGGCTACGTTTATAAGTACCAAGAGTATCTGGCGGAGATGATACTGGCGATCCACGACTGCGATAAGCCCGTTATTGCCGCAGTCAATGGTGCTGCAGCTGGTGGTGGTTTATCGATCGCGGCCGCGTGCGACATTCGTATCGGCTCTGAGAAGAGCAAATACGGTGCGGTATACATTAAGACGGGTCTATCCGGATGTGATGTCGGCTCGAGTTATTTCTTACCCAGATTAATGGGCCTTTCTGCTGCGACCGAACTTATGCTTACTGGCCGTGTAATCGATGCGCACGAAGCCCAACAGTTGGGCCTGATCTCGCGTGTGGTGGCTCCGGAATCGCTACTGGACGAAGCTCTGGCCACAGCAAAAGAGATTCGATCAAACAGCGAGTACGGTGTTTGGATGACGCGCAAAGGTTTGAGAACCAATCTCGATGCCCCTAGCCTGCGTCACGCCATGGAAGTCGAAAATCGCCAACAGGTGCTCGGTTATTTTTCAGGCTGCATGGAAGAGGCGATGGCGTCGTTTCAGGAGCGTCGCCCACCACAATGGAAGAAGCTGTGACAAAACCGGCGGTGAAACGCGGTCGCCCCGCCAAGATCTCGCTAGACGATATTGTTAACGAAGCGATAACGCAGCTAGCCCACGATCCGAGTAAGCCACTATCGCTTAATGCGTTGGCGCGTGCCTTGGGCGTTACGCCCATGGCTCTTTATCGCTACGTTGATGATCGCGATGCCCTTTTACAAGAGATCGCGAGTCGCTTGCTGCATGATCTCAACCCCGAAATTCCCGAAGGACCTTGGCAAGAGCAATTACGCACTTGGGCGGGCGCGATGCGAGACTATTTTCTGGCCAACCCCGGCTTGTTTTCAGTTTTGGGATGGCAAGAGCATATCGCCAGCGCGTGGCTGAGTCAGCTGGCCACCTTGGTTAGTATTTTAGAGCGGACAGGGCTTCAGGGAAAAGATCTAGCCGATACCGTGCAATGGGTTGGCAGTACGGTAATGAGTACAATCTTTATGGAGATCTCAGGTCAAAAAACCGGTTATCGCCTAAACGAGGCCGACTTGACCGAATTGAAGCCCAGTGAGGTAGAGCGCTTGCAGGCACTGATTTCACATTTAAGACAAAAAAGTGCACGCAGCGTATTTAACGAAAGTATTGAACGCATATTAGTGAATGTAGAGGTGAGTGCGAGTCATGATTAGTGCGCAAGATGTTCAGAATAAAATAATTGAATTGACCTCCCCTGGTGGCTATTTCGAGACCGCAGAATTTGACGTATCGGGTGAGTCACTCAAAGGCTTTAAAAGCGCACCACCCGATATGCTGGCTGTCATTGCCGCGGGTCGCCAATTCGCTGACCAACCATTTATCGTATTTGAAGATTATAGATATACCTTCACTGAGTTCTACAGCGAGGTTGATGCTTTAAAATCGTACTTGCAAAGCAGCATTGGAGTGAAATCTGGCGATAGAGTTGTAATCGCTATGCAGAATTGTCCGCACTGGTCAGTTGCGTTCTATGCCATTTTGTCGGTGGGTGCCATCGCGGTGCCCCTGAACAGTTGGAGTACGGCGGAGGAGCTGGATTTCTTAGTGGGTAATGCGGATCCCGTGTGCGCGATTGTCGATGCCCGCCGATGCGGTCTGTTGGCCACTCTAGAGCAGCGCACTCAGTTGCCCTTGCTCGTTACGACCCAGCTAAACCCCTGCGAATTACCGCGCAACGCACGTCCGCTTGAAGAAGCCATTGCCGAAGGCGCCGCACAGACCTTTGACCCGATTACAGTGAACCCTGATGACATCTCTATGATCATGTACACCTCGGGCAGCACGGGTAAGCCAAAAGGTGTGGTGCTGTCACATCGTGCCGTAGCCCAGGCCGTTATGAATATGCTGTACTTGGGTTTTCTGACGATGAGCCTCGAAGGCAATCGTGAATACCGCGGTGGTGCTACATCAGAAACGGCAATGTTAACGGTTCCTTTATTCCATGGGACGGGCCTGATTTCAGGCCTGCTATTACCGAGCTTTATTGGTTCTAAGGTGGTCATGATGCGACGCTGGGATACCGAAACGGCGCTCAAGCTAATCGATCGGGAAAAAGTCACCACCATGAGCTCGGTGCCCGCGATCTTGCGCGACGTTATAACGAGCCCTCTTCGCCACCAGTACAGCATTGAATCACTGCTGCGGATCGTCGCTGGTGGCGCGGCTACACCCGTTGACCTGCCTGATCTCATCACCTCTGAATTACCCCATGCAAGCCGCTCTGCCGGGTTCGGTATGACGGAAACGGTTGCCGTGGGCTCTCAAATGGCGGGAATTGTATACGACATGAAAATCGGCTCTGCTGGCGTGCCTTCTCCGCTCATGCAGTTCCGTATCGCCGATGCGAATGACCAGCCCATTGACCCGAGCTCTCAAGGTGAAATTCAACTCAAAGGTATTACTTGCTTATCCGAGTATTGGCGCAACCCAGAGGCGACTGAACGCGCCTTCACCGCAGACGGCTGGTTTAAAACCGGCGATTTGGGTCATATCGATGAGGATGGCTTCTTATTCATTACTGGGCGAAGTAAAGAAATCGTCATTCGCGGAGGCGAAAATATCTCGCCTAACGAAATTGAAGATGCCGCTTACGAAAATCCTCAAGTCAAAGAGTGTGTTGTGTTTGGTGTTCCCGATCAGCGGCTGGGTGAAGAACTGGCCATGGTGCTTTATCCGCATCCGGGCAGCGACCTAACCGAAGACGCTCTGCGCGCGCATTTAGCTGAGCACTTGGCGGCGTTTAAGGTTCCTCGCTACATCACGATTACGAGTGAACCACTGCCACGCAATAACAGCGAGAAACTCGATAAGATCGCCTCGAGGCGTCAGTATTACCCCGATGCGTAACCTCTACCGCACTTTAACTGAGTGGATTTTTGCCGCTCTCGATCGACGGTGTTTTTCGTTTTACACGAAAAACACAGTCCGACCGATCGCTTGGGTCAGTGCGCTGTAGCTTGGTTCGGTGCGCTGTAGTTTGATTTTACGGAGAGATTGTGTGCTCCCGACCGGCTACATTTTTCGACTCCGATCACTCGATCCTACGGATTACCCTCTCTTGCTCGCAAGCTAATTGGCTCACACGTTCGCCAATGGATCTTGCTCAACGCGTTCGGCGAGCGATTTTAATCGTCGCTGAAAAATATACCCGCATCGGTCGCTTGGCTCAGTGCGCTGTAGCTAAATTCGGTTCAGTTTTGCAGATCGCTGGGGGCCACGTTTTTCTCACCGCTCTTGAGATTCAAGAATATCGCGGACTCGATCGTCGACGCTAAGGCCCGTTGCGGGCGACATAAACACCTGAGTCATGATAACGCCGACCTGCTTTAGTTCAGGGTCGATCCAGTAGCGTGTGCCCTCATAGCCGCCGCCGGTCCATATACCAGCTCGACTATATGTATCGTCGCCACGTCGTCCGTTAGAGAGCCAGAGGGTATAACCCGTGGCTCCCCAACCGGTATCAAAATTTATCTGTGGCGAAGTCATCGCCGCAATTGATGTTGGGTCAAGCAAGGGGCGTACTTGCCGCTCTTCTGGGAAAAAAACGATGCCTAAAAACTTCGCGAATCCCGGGGCCGTTGCAACCATACCCTCGCCACCCAAGAACAAAGTTGTATCAGACCCGTAGGGTGGTTGCTCTCCTCCGAATATATCGAGTTCACCTTCCCGCGCCAATCTGAGTGTCCCATCAACACCCGAAACTCGTGGTGGAAGTGAAACACCATCGGGCAATAAGAATGATAGCCCCGTGATTTGATAAGGCTTGGTTATGCGCTCTTCGAGCAGTGCCTGCAAGCTGAGACCGCTGGCTCGCTCCAGTAGGAAGCCCAGCACCGTCGTGTTCTGACCATAGTAGTAATTGTCACTGGGCGATTGGATGAGCGGTAGGGTTGCGAGACGTGATAACCACGCTTCAGATGACCGTGTTAAAGGCAGCGAAAGAGCAGCCAGCGGTCCATCTAGACAAGGCAGATTAGTCGTTGCGTAATAAAAGCCGGCCGTATGTAACATCAAATCGCGGACTGTCATCGGGCGCTCAGGCCGCTCTAGAGTGTAATCGCAGGCGTCAGATTCGTTCTCCTGATTACTCCCAAGTTCGTAGGTCGCCGCCGATATTTCCGGTATGGTTCCCCCTGCGAGCGGCCTTGCAACCATAAGGTTACCCAGCTCTGGAATGTACTCAGTAACCTCGTCTTCGAGATTGATCAGACCGTCCTCTATCAAGTCGAGTGTTAAAACGGTTGTAACCAATTTGGTCATCGACCAGATGCGCATCCAGTCGTCTACAGTAGGGGTTTCTGCGGGGTCAAAAAACGCGTTGCTCGCGACCTGGCTTGAGGCAAGCACTTCGCCTTGCGCATCCTCAACATATACGGTCAAAAATGGGTAGTTTTGTTGCACCACCACTTCTTGATGCAGAATTTGGCTAATCTCATCGTCGATGATTTTCGGGTCCGAGCAAGCGATTAGGTTACCCGCGCTGACAAGACACAGTGCAAAGCGGATACAGATCGCTTTAGCCGAAGTTTTACATAGATTCATTTTGATTCGCCTAAATTTTCACACTCATTGCATTTGGGTTTGGGCTCGTACCTGACCGAATCGAAATCACCAAAAGCTTGCATATCCTCCCCGCGACTCGTTGCAAATACGCCTAGGTAGGCACCCGTGTACCCCTTGCTTATGAATTGATTTCCGGGGATCGTTGTAAATGATTTCCAGGATAGCCCAGCATCGAGCGAATACTTGAGTTCGTACAGTCCGTCTCGCGAGTCAATGCGAAGTCTAATACGCCCTTGATATTCCTTCAGTGGGATACGCTCAATTACATCTGAGTGTGGCGACCCCGTCGAGCGAATATGGCCAGTCAAGTCATAGCCTTGGCTCTGCGATTGGACCGTAAACACAAGGTAGCTGTCGTCTTTTTGGAAGAGTGCTATTCCTGCCTCTGCACCTGGAGACTCCGAATCGAACTCCATGGCTGCATTGAATTCAAAATCCGTCTCTGTTTGACGAATTCCCATTAGGCTCGCGCGACCACGGTTTTCTGGTGTTGCTGGATCCGTATAAAGTCGCAAAAAACCTGGCCGCTCAGTCAGAGAAAAAACACCTTCTTTAGGAATACGCCGAAAATTCCAGTCCAGTTTTAGAGAATCTTCGTTAAATTCGTCTATAAAGGTATCTTGTTGCAGCTGAAAGGTTTTGGCGAAAGGCATCGGATTGTCTCGGTCGACGCGCCCCGTAAGCGGTGCAAATACAGGCCATGTCAGCTTCTCTGACTTCCAGTGATAAGGCTCTTGCTCCCATATGACGGGTATTAAGTGCGATTCGCGCCCCATGTTGGAGCCTCGCTCAATGTCGTTTCGAATACCCAATGCCACGGCGTACCAACGGCCATCTGCAAGCTCAACTATGTCTGCATGCCCCGTACTGTTGACCCAGTTGTCGTAACTCAGATGGCGAGACGTCAATATGGGATTTCGACTGTTGCCAACGTAGGGACCGGTTACAGAGCTGCTCGATGCCACCGTCACTGCGTGATCAAAGCTGGTACCGCCCTCGGCAATCAACAGATAGTAACGCCCGTCCTTTTTATAGACGTGCGGCCCTTCTGCCCAAATCGCACCTTTCAGCGCGCCTCGCCACAAGAAATAGCGCTCTCCCACAAGCCGCCAGTCGCTGGTGTCGAGCTTTTGAATCCATATTTCGCCCTCACCCTGAAACGCAGGGTCGGCCGGCGCATGATTACCCACGTACCAAACGGTACCGTCGTCATCAAAAAATAGATCTGGATCGATTCCGGGCGCCCCCTCGATGACATGGGGTTCAGACCAAGGGCCGGTGGGGTTCTCGGCAGTGATTACAAAATTCACCATCTGAGTTGGACGCCCTGGCTCTGACGGCGAGTAGACGTTCGTAGTAATAATATAAAATCGATCATCTCGACATCGGATCGACGGGGCATGTATTCCCCCATCAGACTGCACGTCCACGAGGTTCACTTCGGATGAAACTTGTTCCGCCCGGTGAAGTCCGTAGCCGATCAGATCCCAGTTAACGAGATCACGGCTGTGGTGGATGGGTAGACCGGGGAAATACTCAAAAGATGAATTTACAACGTAATAATCATCACCGACTCGACAAATGCTTGGATCCGGATAACTGCCGCGTAGTATCGGGTTAGTGAACTTAGTCTTTTGACTCCACTCTGCACTAACCAAGGATGTGCTGGCCGTTCCCATAAAGGCGCCTAGCAATAGAGTGATGACCAGCCGATGCATAGTGGATTCCTTTATTTTCTTGTGAGACTAATCGAACACTACTGCGGCTGGTATTGAATACGAATGCAAGACGGTTCTTTTCGCTGCTTTCCGTTGGAAGGCTGTATCGTTGAGCGCTCCCGTTCAACTGTATTTTTCGTTTTACACGACAAACACAGTTCGACCGCTCGCCGGGGGCTGCGCGCTGCAGATTGGTTCGGTCGCAAACGGTGATCTGAGCGCTCCCGACCGGCTATATTTTTCGACTCCGATCACTCGATCCTCCGGATTACCCTCTCTTGCTCGCAAGCTAATTGGCTCACAGGTTCGCCAATGGATCTTGCTCAACGCGTTCGGCGAGCGATTTTTATCGTCGCTGAAAAATACACCCGCATCAGTCGCTTGGGTCAGTGCGCTGTGGCTTAGTTTGTTTTGCTATGGACAGTGAACGCTCCCGTTCAACTGTAATTTTTGTTTTACACGAAAAACACAGTTCGACCGGTTGCTCACGCTGTGCTTGGTCTCTCGGCCGGTGCTTGATCGCTTAGATTGATGTGCGATTGCTCATAGGAGCATGAATCCACCGTCGCTCACGAGCGTATGCCCTGTGGTATAGGCCGACATATCACTTGCGAGGTACAAGATAGGCGAGATAATTTCTTCTGTCTCGGCGATACGCTTCTGTACGGTTGCATTGATTGAGCCTTCCTCATAGCCTGTGTTTGCTGCGGCGCTATCGAAAAGATCTGAATGATAGCTTCCCGGTGCGAGTGCGTTCACTCGGATATTGTGATGCCCCCACTCGATTGCCATTACCTTGGTTAAAGCTTGAAGTGCCGCCTTCGTAGCCGCATAGAAACCGAGATAGGCGGGTGGTTTTAGCCCGGCGACCGAGATGACATTGATAATAGAACCACCACCATGCTGAGCCATCTTGGGTGCCATACGCGAAGCGAGATACCATGGCCCCTTGGTGTTTACGTCAAATAATTTTTGGAATAGCTCAACGGTTAATTCACTGAGCGGCCCGAGTATCGGATTCATACCGGCGTTGTTAATTAGTATATCGACGTGACCAAACTCGGCGTAACTTTGTTCGATGACTCGGTCTAAGGAGTCTGGATCGCCCGTGTGAGCAGAGATCGCGAGCGCTTTTCTGCCCTTATCTCTCACGAGCTGGGCTACAGCTTCACAGTTTTCCAGCTTTCGGCTAACAATAATAACGTCTGCCCCCGCGTCGGCAAGCCCCAGACACATCGCTCGGCCCAACCCGCGGCTGCCGCCTGTAACCAGTGCCACCTTTCCACTTAAATCAATATTATTCATTTGTATACCCTCTCGTTTTTGAAGAGTGTACCAGCGAACTTATGAAATTAGTATATGGCCTATATTATTTGTCGCAGTCGATATAAACGGCTAGTAAAGAGACCGGCGCATCGGATTCGTTATAGCCGTGATGAACCACGTGCATCGCTTCAATAAACGTGTCTCCGGCTTTGTAGGTCTTGGTCCCTATACCCTCGTAGTCGACCGAAATGGTGCCAGAGAGAATGTGCGCATAGAGCGGTGTTTCATGCGTATGCTTGCCACCAACTTGACCGGGTTGCATGGTAATAATGTCCGAGTGAACACGGGCGGGGCAATCAGGATATGAGACCGGTTGCCCCAAGATATCGACCTTGGTATCCAAGAGGTTTGAGGCCGGGTAGGAGCCCGGATTTGCGACGGCGTCCTTTTTATTAGCGGGTGCGCCGTGAGCGGCTTGATGAAGGGCCGGAAAAGACAGTGCTAGAGTCGTCGCGATCACGATGCGTAACATGCTTTTGGAGCGTTTCATTGTAATAAACCTACTTTAATCCACTTCTTGCTGACTAGTGTGAGCGCTACCGCTATCACCAAAATAAATAAGGGACCAGCCAGCAACTGGGGACTCAATGCCATCGCTGTTTGCATTAGCACGTTGTAGCTTAGCTGAACTAGAACACCGAAAAGTGATAAGCAAAACGCCCAGAAGGACCAGCTTTTTCTGAGTAGCAAACCGATACTCCCAGCGAGTCCGCTCCATACAGCAATCGCGAATGCGCCCGTTACCCCGTTCGGTAGTTCATTGAAGTACGCTTGCATATCAGTGGCCATGGCCTGCATGTCCTCGGGAGCGAGAGTCACTTGAACGATGTATTGATATGCTCCGATTGCGTTCCAGAGCGTTGCCAGCACGGCGATAATCCAAAATGATTTACTGGGCATTGGGCTGTCCTCTTATTGTTCGAGAACTAAGCATAACACTAGTTTGCAATTTTGGAGTGACATGAGGGGCTCGTTGTCATAGCAGACTGCATCGCTCAACCAGATCAAATCTAGGTCCGTGGTTTTCGGTTATCGGCTTGGATTGGGTTGTGTTGTGTTGGATTGGGTTGTGTTGGGTTGGGTTGGGTTGGATTGGGCTCATCCCCAAAGGTTAGACCCGCGAGGTTGGCGCCTACTTAGGCATGTCATTTAACTCGATTCCGCAAATACCATGCACCGCTCCAGAGAATGGCGTAAATGGCCAAAAGCCCCACGAGAGCAGGATAAGGCGCATCTAACGCACTTTGAGAGCCTGCGTAAGTCGTAATCAAGGCGTAAGGCAGGTGGCCCAAAAAAAAGCAGAGCATGAACTTTGCTCTCGGCATTTGTGAAAGACCCGCAAGGCAATAACTGATCTCGGGAAGCATTGGCGCCGAGCGGCTCAGTAATATCATAAGCGCGCCATATTCTAGAAAATCATCATGCAGTCGGCGCCGCTCTTGTGAAACCGGCAT
>JAUHWV010000292.1 GCA_030427335.1 Gammaproteobacteria bacterium
GTAGGCGTGCTGCTCACGCCATAGGCGAAGATTCGAGTAGTAGCTATCGCCGGCAATTTTATGCTTGCTGACCACCACGTCTCGGGGGTCTCTTAAACAATAGATAACCCAAAAGTCATCGACATGTTTGAGTACCGAAGGCATGAACTGCGTGTCTTTCGGTCGTTTCGTTAGCAGGGTCTGGCCCGGTTCTGCAGAGGTGCGATTGAATCGCGTCTCATGACCATAGAGCTTATTAAAGGCACAACAAGCCGACATCATTTCATACAGCAGAGTGGTGCCGCTTCTGGGCGAACAACCGACGATGTGGATTTGTTTATACACAGTTAGTGCTTTCCCGCTGTTTTGGATATTGTAGCACGAGCCGTTTGGTCGGCGATTATTCTGTAAGCGGGCGCAAAATACGAGGCGACAGCCAAACGGCTGCGCGGTGTGCCTCATTGAGTCTGTTTATGGGGGTGCTAGAGGTTCGAATGCTGCCATCTTCAGCCAAGTAATCTATTTGCCCACTAGAGGACAGGTCTGACATGCCCTCGGTTATTCGGTCACGTTGCTTTGCCTTAAGGTAAAACAGGCCGCACTGAGCCCCGCTACTTAGGGACTCATAAACCATAGAGACACTGTCGGGCGTGATCCAGACCGTCTTGGAGCGAACGAGTTCCTGCGTAAGCCACCCAGGCGGGCACTGCTCGACAGGTTTGATCTCGGCGCGCCCATCAAAATGTTTTAAAAGCTCACTCT
This sequence comes from Gammaproteobacteria bacterium, assembly GCA_030427335.1. GTDB lineage: Bacteria > Pseudomonadota > Gammaproteobacteria > Pseudomonadales > Halieaceae > Aequoribacter. Next base: position 742 of record JAUHWV010000292.1, read on the forward strand.
CGAGCGAAGCGGGGCTTCGGCGTGAATTGGTGATTGTCCAGTTCAAATGGCCGTTGGCTTGCAAGACGGTATCGATTTGCTCTAACAAACTGGCCTGATTCCAGTGGTAATACTTAGACTCCCCGCCAAGCAGAATAAGCCCAGAGTTGGTGTCTGATCGCGGCAGAAAGCCCACGGAATTCATTGCGCCTACGGTACAGAAAACGTTGTCCTTCGGGGCGCTCCGCAAGTCATGCTGCGGCATGATTACGCTATCAAACCATGACAGGGGAAGACTAGGCTTCATGATCACGATTAGGTGCCCACCATGGCGCGCGCGGTACGCAAGCGCAGGTACGTGCGTGGAATGCCCAGCCGCGATAATGATTCTCGGCTTCTGCCGTTCTTTAGGTAAGCGCCCCGTGTATTTCTCTCGCCAACTCAGTTCGCGCACATCGAGCCACTGTACGTTGCAGGCTAACGCTGCATTCAAACTGACGATGGCGTCGATTAAACCCTTGATCTGCGAGACATGCCCTGGCTTACCATCGGCAAGAACCAGTATGTCTGATCTATGGTCAGTCATGAAACTGGGAGCGATGCAAATGCGCGTACAGGCCGTCTGCCGCTAGGAGTTCATCGTGCTTGCCTTGCTCTACAACACGGCCTTGATCCAGCACCAGGATCGCATCTGCGCGCTCAACAGTGCTTAGCCGGTGCGCGATAACAAAGGTTGTGCGCCCCTTTATAATGTCGGGCATGGCCTCCTGTACCGCACGTTCTGACTCGTTATCCAAAGCCGACGTGGCTTCGTCTAAAATCAAGAGCGGGGCATTTTTTAAGAACGCTCTGGCCAGTGCAATCCGCTGCTTTTGCCCGCCGGACAGTGAGGCCCCGCCTTCGCCCACCGGCGTATTGAGCCTCTCTGGCAGGCTTTGGATGAAGTTCCAAGCATTGGCCTTTTTGGCGGCCTCAATTACCTGCGCATCGCTATGATCGGCTAACTCACCGTAAGCGATATTGGCGCGGATGGTATCTTCGAATAGCACCGTATCTTGCGTGACTATCGCGACGTTTCTGCGGATGCTGTGTTGGCTCAGCGTTTGGCTTGGCTGCCCGTCGAAAAAGATTTGGTCGTCGTCGGGGCGCTGAAAGCCCGCAATAAGATCAATAAGGGTTGTTTTACCTGCACCGGATCGCCCAACCAAGGCGATAACTTGACCTGATTGCACCGTGAGTGAGATTCCATTCAGTGCATTCTCAGTGGCGTTGGGGTAGCGAAATCGCAGGTTTTTGAGTTCGAGGTTGCCGCGGTAATCTGCCAGCTCTCGTTTGCCCAGATTCTCTTCGAGTGGTGTGTCTAGAACTGCAAAAATACTTTCTGCCGCCGCGATCCCGCGTTGAATAGCCGAATTAACGTTACTTATCTGTCTAAGCGGCTTCGCTACCAAGCTCGCTGCCGTAAT
>JAUHWV010000293.1 GCA_030427335.1 Gammaproteobacteria bacterium
CACTTTTGAGCTTGTGCATCGGCGGCCCGATCGCGGTGCTGCTCCTTTGGGCTTGTGGTGTGGCCTTATCAAGAGTGATTTTAGGCGTTCATTTTCCGGGTGATATTTTGGCGGGGGCGGCCTTGGGCACGCTGTGCGCCCTCATAAATGCAAGCTATTGGGGGTTTTGGTAATGCGAATACTGTACGGTGTGCAAGGCACAGGTCAAGGTCATATCAGCCGAGCTCGAGCCATGGCCAGAGAGCTCAAACGCTACCCAGAACTTGATGTCACTTGGCTCTTCTCAGGCCGATCTCGCTGCCGCCTGTTTGATATGGACATTTTCGGGGAATTCGAGTGGCGCAGAGGGCTTACCTTCGCATCGCGAGAGGGCAAATTGCACTATGGCGACACGGTAAGAACCAACAATCTTTTCTCGTTTATGCGGGATGTTTGGACACTTGAGCTCGACTCCTACGATCTGATCATCAGTGACTACGAGCCGGTGACTGCTTGGGCCGCCAAACTAAGAGGGCGTCGATCAATCGGTCTCGGGCATCAGTATGCGTTTGATGGTAGCTCTCCCGTAACAGGCGCTAATCCGATATCAAAACGCATTATGCGCTATTTTGCGCCGGTATCGGACTCAGTGGGGCTCCACTGGTATCCCTACAGCGATCACATTTGCCCACCGATTATTGATCTACCGCCCATTCAAACCACAACCGATCGACATGTCCTGGTGTATTTGCCATTTGAAAATCAAAACAAAGTCACCGAATGGTTGCAACAACGGCCCGATATGCTGTTCAAGCAATACTCACCCGACGTCGATAACAGCACCGCAGGCAACGTTCAGCGCTGTACGACCGACTATGCAGGCTTCAAGTACGATTTATCGACTTGCCGGGGCGTCGTGTGCAACAGCGGGTTTGAACTGATCAGCGAATGTCTGCAATGGGGCAAGCCGGTGCTGACTTTTCCGATGCGAGGCCAAATGGAGCAGCTCAGCAATGCGCTAGCGCTGGATCGACTCCACTTAGCAATGGTAAGTGACACACTTGATTCTCAGGCGCTGGACCGCTTTTTGGATAATCTGCGGGAGCACTGTTCAATCAATTACCCCAACGTTGCTCAGGCGCTAGCGCAATGGGTTCGGGATGGCGCGACTCAGCCTCCGTCTGAACTAGCACCGGGTCTGTGGCGCGGCGTGCGGATCCCGAGCATTGAGTCAATCGAAACGCGGCAAACTCGTGCGCTCGCATAGCCCTATTTAGACGATCGAAACAGTCACGGCGAGCGGTGTCAGATCTCGATTCCGAGCATGGGTTGCGGACCCTGTAAGACTTGGTTCCGCCCACTATCCAATTCAGCGCTAAAGCCCTTGGATTAAGGGCGCCTTTAGGCTAGGGTGTGATTTTTCACTCAAGCCTCACTATGCGCGCACATTCGCACTTACTGTTATTCATAATCAGCCTTGCTTGCTCGTCGATAGTGTCTGGCAATAGCGAGTATGTGGGGTCCGAACCCTGCGCCTCTTGCCACGCCGAACAGCACCAAGACTGGTTGAGCTCCCACCACAAGATGGCAATGGCAAGCCCGACACGGGCGACTGTAGCGGCACCGTTTGAGGGCGAGCGCTTCGAACACTTTGGCAATACCACGCAGTTTTTTCAAAAAGACGGCCAGTTCTTCATTAAAACTACGGATTCAACCGAAGGTGAGCAGACCTTCACGGTAGCCTACACCTTTGGAGTTTATCCACTGCAGCAGTACCTGCTACCCACCGAGGGCGGACGATTGCAAGCGTTCACCGTCGCCTGGGATGCGCGCCCAGCAACCGAGGGAGGACAGCGCTGGTATCACCTGAACCCAGATGAGCCCATCCGGCCCGATGATCCTTTGCATTGGCAAGGTCAATATCAAAACTGGAATAACTCTTGCGCCGAATGTCACAGCACTCACTTACAAAAAAACTACGATGATGCGAGTAAACGCTTCACGACACAGTTCAGCGAGGTGTCCGTAGGTTGTGAAGCCTGCCACGGGCCGGCACAAGCCCACCTAACCTTGGCGCAGTCCGGTGATGCAACTCACCCAAAACCAACATGGCCGAGTACATTAAAACAGCGCGGCACATGGCGTTTTAATAACGCACCCATCGCGGTCAACCATGCGCAAAATCATAACGACGCGCAGATCAACG
>JAUHWV010000294.1 GCA_030427335.1 Gammaproteobacteria bacterium
CGGCAAGTGCTCATCACTAATGATCAAGGAACACCGCAAGATACACGGGACGATACGCTCGAAGCGAGTTTTACCCTGCTGAGTGACGGAGCAAGTGGCTCGGGAACGGTGACGGCGAGCTTGACCGTAGGTGGCGCAACGTTTACCAACACAGGCATAATCCCCGGGTTGGATGCGCCATACAGTCTCGCCGTTACATCGATTACGAGTAGCGATGACACGCCAGTTGGTATCAACGATCTCAATGGTAAACCTCTGGTCCGTCTGACGACAGCGAGCCCCTTACGCGTTAACAACATCACGTTTGAATTGAGAGGGGCAGATAATGTTGTTCAGCCCAATCGTTTACTTCGAATAGCGAGTTCTAGCGGCGTCTTAACCCCAAGTTCTGGATTTGTTTTGACTAATTCGGCAGGGCAAGCGGTGGTGCAGTTAGCCTATGACGAGACCGTTTCTGCGGGATCAGGCATCTTGACCGCTACTTACTCCACTAGCTCAGGCGATGTTGTGTCAGAGACCGAGGTCCAGGTAGTGGAACCTGACCTCTTACTGGGCTATTTTGAGGTGAATGGCGATCCGCTCACCGATTTTGATGTGAGTGATACCGCTATCACAACGGACGAGTTCGCGCTTGTGCAAGGCTCTATTGTCGCGGAAATTGCCGCTGGTGATCCTGTGACTGCGGCGGATCGAAATACAGATGAGCAGTTTATTCTGTTTGATAGTTTTTGTTTGGCTAACGGTAACGCTTCCATCGATGGTGGAAATCCTCTGCGCGTGACGAATGGTGTCATTCAGGCCGTGTATCGGCCCACCTCACTGTGCGTCGGCGAAGAGTCGCTTACCGCAACGCTTCTGATAGGTGGTGAATCCACCCGTATTCGTTCCACTCCAGTTGTTATTGATGTAACGCTAGCGGAATCCGCTCGCGTGCTGAGTTTTGAGGATGCCACTACCGAATTGATCTCTTTAGAGGGGCTTGGTGCGGCGACGAGTGTTCCTGAACAAACGACAGTCAGGTTTAGAGTATTAGACAGCAACGGCGATCCTATCGAAAATGAGGGTATCCGCTTTGCTTTGACATCTACGTTGGGTAATGCGCGCCTTCTTGATTCGGCTCAAAACCCCTTGTCGAATCCGGTAGCTACCGATGGTCAGGGTTACGCTTCGGTGATTGTGCAATCGGGTTCCATGCCGACGACAACTTACGTATCTGGCGAAGTCATAGCCACGGGCCAGAGAGATCTCTCAAACCCTATAGTGATTTCAACCGCAATTCCCGACGCCGACTCATTTAGCCTGTTTGCTGAGACGCTGAATATTCCCCTCGCGGCAGGCTTAGTTCGAACGTTCGCTGATCTTGTTACTGTCGTGCTGGCTGATCGAAATAACAATTTTGTTCCCGACAACTATACCGTGAATTTCATAAGTGAATTTGGTGCGATTGAACCGTCATGCACCACTGCAGGTGGAACAAGTTCCTGCTCTGTTAATTTTGTGAGCTCCGCGCCTTTTCCCGGAACGGGACTCGATTTGAGTCTCGTATCATGCGATTTCTATACGCAGGCTAAGCCTGAGTTGCCCTGCCCAACGGGTTTTGATATGACGTTACTCGCGGATGGCTCAGACGCCACGGAAAACGTGCTCCAAGGTGCCCGAGTCACGATCCTCGCCAGCGGCACGGGAGAGGAGAGTTTCACCGATCTTGATGGGGACGGACTGTATACAGCAGCAAATGATGCTTTCAATGGCGGTGTTGCCGAACCTTACTTGGACGCGAACGATAACGCTGCCTTTGATGATGGTCTTGAGTCGTTTATTGATACTGAGTTGGCGGGCATACGCAATGGTCAATATGATGACGCCGCGCAGTTGGACGGGCTAGTTGCTGGGGACCCTGACATTTTCTCGGGTCTCGGATGTAGTCAGGCGGATGTGGATGCGGCCAACTGTCGCAACGGCATGGTATCGTTATTTGATAACCTGTCTTTGATTTACGCAGATCCGGATCCTGCGAACTATTATCTTGCGCTTGTCCGTCAAGGAGTGCCTCCAAGACCGCCGCTCGATTTTATCGGCGCGGGTAAAGAGGGTGACTACGAGGCCTATATCGCGGGGTTGTTTAATAACGTACCACCAGTGGGTGCTGAGATCGCAGTAGCCGCAACCGGTGCATGCGTTTT
>JAUHWV010000295.1 GCA_030427335.1 Gammaproteobacteria bacterium
TATTCGCGCGGGAAAAAGCTGTCTTTGCGCAAGTCATACTCTGAGCATCGTATATCTTGAATGCAGATAAAGTCGGCGTCTTGGTCGCGCACCCACTCATAAAAGCCGGCTTTTTCGGCTTCCTTAAGACCATCGGCACTGAAACTGATAACGCGCATTCATAGCTCCCTAAAAATAGAATGTGTATGATACCGGACATTGCGGCACTTGAGTATGTTCTAGGTCAAATTGGCCGTGGTCTTTTTGTGCAAATAATGTCAGAGCTGTCGCGAACGTGCGGCTATTTGCCTTGAAAAGATGCATATGTTCAGTCATGGTGCGCCGCTGCACAAAATAGGAGCAAAAATTGGAAACGTATCAAGCCCGCTTTATTGACTTGGCGCTGAAACACGACGCATTGAAGTTCGGCCGGTTTACTCTGAAATCGGGGCGCATCTCCCCTTATTTCTTTAATGCGGGTGCATTTGCATCCGGTGCCACCTTGGCTGAGCTTGGCCGTTGCTACGCAGAGTGTATCGTGGATTCCGGCATAGAGTTTGATGTTTTACTGGGGCCCGCCTATAAAGGAATCCCACTGGCCGCTACCACAGCCGTCGCGCTTTCTGATCATCATGGCCGCGATGTTCCCTTTGCTTACAACCGCAAAGAAGCGAAAACACATGGGGAAGGCGGTCAGTTGGTGGGCGCGCCCTTGGAAGGGCGGGTACTGATCATTGATGATGTCATTACTGCTGGCACAGCGGTCAGTGAGGTCATTACCTTGATTCAAGCGGCGGGAGCGAAACCGGTAGGAGTCATCATCGGATTAGATCGCCAAGAACGCCTCGAAGGGGAGTTGTCAGCGGTGCAAACCATTCAAAACAGATATGACTTGACCGTTGCAAGTATCATCAATTTCGCTACCCTGATCGACTACGTGGCTCAGGAGGGGCATACTGACAATGAGCTAGATCAGGCTATGAGAGCCTATCGAGTTCAATACGGCGCGCATTAGCTTTCAGAGAGAGTTCGCATGAAGCCTGTCTTTGCTAAATTCACGATCATAGCCCTCGCGATGACCTTCGCCAGAAGCGAGTTTGTGTTCGCTGCGAAAGAGTTGTACCGCTACACCGATGCATCGGGTGTTCCGGTTATGAATGATCGGTTACCCCCCGAGGCGATCAAGAACGGCTACGAAGTCTTGAATGATCAAGGTGTCGTGGTGCGTATCGTGCCCGCGCAGATGACACCAGAGGAAGTGGCGGAACTTGACGAGCAGGCCGCTCGAGAGCGAGCCGCGCGCGACGCGAAGGTCGTGCAAGAGCAAAAAGACCAGCTTTTGCTGATGCGATACAGTTCAATTTCAGATATCGAAGCCGCTCGAGAGCGCGCTCTACAGTCCATCCGGATTCGTGTGAGTATCCTGCGCAGCAATATACGCTCCATGGTGCAACAGGTTGAAAACTACCAAGCCGCGGCCGCCAACATCGAGCGATCCGGTGGAACGGTTGATCAAGAGCGAATGGGTGAAATAGAAAGCGTGCGCGAGCGATTGGCCTCCACCCAACGTCAGCTGTCTGATCGTGAACTCGAAATGGAGCAAGTTAAGGCAGATTACCAAACCGATATCGATCGCTTTCAACATTTATTGGACCAGGTTGAGCTGCGTCGTAAGATGTCTAATCCCGCTACGAACGAAGATCCTTAATCCATTAACCCGTGTGTCAAAACCTGCCACTGTTGAGGCCAACCAGCGGTGGGTGATCGTCTGAACTCACTGCGTACAAATTGAATGAGGCGGCCTTCGGCCGCTGACATCATAAGGTTGGCAGCCGAGGCAACTGGCAGAGCAGGCCTTGTGCCTTCACGTAACTCGGCTTCGCGGAGAATTTGTTTTAGCTGCGTTTCTAGCCGGTCAAATAGCTGTGATACTCTTTGACGTAATCGCTCAGTTTCTCCCGTGAGTATGTCACCCGTCAGTAGTCGCGTAATACCAGGGTTTTTCTCAGAGAACCCAAGCAACAATGCGACTATGCGCTCGCACTGCACCATTGCTTTCTGCTCGTCTTTCACGATGATCGCTATCCGGCTAAATAGGGTGTCTTCGATAAATTCGATTAGGCCTTCATACATCTTAGTTTTGCTTGGGAAGTGTCGATATAGCGCTGCCTCTGATACTCCAACAGCGTCGGCTAGG
>JAUHWV010000068.1 GCA_030427335.1 Gammaproteobacteria bacterium
GCTGGCGTTTCGCGGGCTGGGGCCTGCATTACGTGGGCGATTTGACCCAACCCTACCACGCTGTGCCGCTGCCCGGTGTGAGTCTGTTGGACAGTTTGCTTACCTTGGTAAAGGGGGAAGTGGAGCAAGCCGTTCAGCTTGTTTCCAACCGGCATGGCGTGATTGAAGCGTTTCAGTATCAGCTGGTTAGAGGGGCCGTCGTAAATAAGGATTGGGATCAATCCACGCTTGAGCTCGTTGCTCGGCCTTCGACTCGCGTGAACTGGCAGGAAACGACCTTAGTAGATGAGCTCGCGTTGGAATCCGTTCAAGCTGCGGGTCGCCTGGATTCACTTATCGAGGCGAACACGCCGCATAAGTTAGTGTCTGACCCCACGTTTGAGTTTACCGGCTCGGAGGAAGACGCCAACATACTGGAGGTAATCGAAGCACATTCACCCGAGGCGACAGCGGGTTTGACAACGGCAGTCAATGAGCAAATGGAGCGCTTCAGTGTTTTTGCGCAGGCTTGGATACGGGGTATTTTGCATTCAAGTGAGTAGAAGAATCCTTTCTTAAGATTTACATAATCTTTCCCTCGTAATCTGAACACATTGAGGTTTACGAGGTAGAAAAGATGTCGAACGCTGTCGAATCCAAGATCACAGCCTTACCCGCCCCAGCCACACCAATTAGCCGCAGTTTTGGTCTGCCCAGCCTTAAATGGGCAGAGCAATACGACCGGCAGCGCGAGCGCGTTGAACAGTTTATTTCAGGCGTTTTCCAGGCTGGCTTCCAAGCCAAAATCATGACCTACGCGCCTCATCTACTCTATCTTGAGTCGGAGCGTCGGATCCAAGCCTCGCTGGGTTTACGTCCTGCTGCAGATTGTGGGCTTTTTTGCGAGGCCTACTTAGAGACGGACATAATCTCTGCTATTGGTGCTACCGATTTGACTCGCGCAGATATATACGAACTTAGTAATCTGGCTAGTATGAATCCGGGGTCGGGTGCTCATCTCTATATCTTGGCAGCAATCGCGCTCGATATGGTGGGATGCAAGAAACTGGTATTCACTGCGAATAAGGCTGTCCGTAATTCCATTGCTAAAGGTGGATTTACCGCTCGTTTCTTGGCAAATGCTGACGTGGAACGCGTATCGAATAGCTCAGATCAGTGGGGCACCTATTACGATGGTGAGCCGCAAGTTATGGTTGCGGATATACCGAATAGCGCGACGATTATTCGCGCGAATCCTCAAATGATGGCCTTAGTTAATCTGGCGCAGTCGGAATTGCAGCATATTGCCAATCAATGGAGTTCGAGAGGCCAGTGAGCATCTTATTGGCGCAATTGAGTCAGAGAGACGCGAATTCGCTTCTCGTCGAAACGCACGAACGTTCGCTGACCACGGGTGAGTTCCTTACCGCCGTCGATCAGGCTTCGCGCTGGTTGAGAGAGACCAACATAACGCGCCTAGGGCTGTTGCTCGACAACGAGCCGGCTTGGTTGGTCTGGGATATGGCGGCGCAATCGGAAGGCATTTGTTTAATCCCGCTGCCCACCTTTTTCAGCGGCGCGCAAATCGCGCATATCGTCAAATCAGCCGGTGTTACTCATGTGATCAGTGCGGCAGAATTACAAGGCTTGCTGCCGAGCCGTCTTTTGCAGAGTGTCGATACCCCTCGTGTGCCGTTTTGTAGCCACAACAGAGTCCATCGAGTGACCTCTGTGCGTGAGCCGCATATTCCTGCAGGAACCCATAAAATCACGTTCACCTCGGGTTCTACCGGTAGTCCTAAAGGGGTGTGCCTGTCGACACAACATTGCACGGTTGTCGCGGAATCCATTGCGGCGAGAGTGCGATTTGAGTCTCCGAGACACTTATGCACCTTACCCTTGTCCACCTTGCTTGAGAATCTAGCTGGAATCTATCAAACCTGGTTGCAAGGCGGCTCAGTAGTGCTTTACCCACTGGCACATTTGGGGTTCGATGGAGGGCGACTGACGAGCTTCGATTCTTTCATTAGAGCCATGAATGAAGCGCAGCCGGAGTCTATGATCACCGTGCCAGCCTTGCTGATGGCTTTGGTGAAAGCGAGTCAAGCAGGCCTGCAGTTGCCCACAACATTTAAGTTCGCTGCCGTCGGCGGAGCGCGAGTCGCCCCGCGTTTGGTTGAGCAAGCGCTAGCGCAGGGCATCCCAGTATACGAGGGTTATGGTTTATCTGAGTGTGCCTCGGTTGTCGCTATCAATACCCCAGAGGCGTCACGCGCGGGTACCAGCGGCAAGGTCTTGGACCACCTTGCAGTGAACACAGTTGATGGGGAAATTGTGGTCGAGGGCCCGCTCTTTTTGGGTTACATGGATCAACCTGAAAGTTGGGGCTTGAAACGATATGAAACCGGCGATTTAGGGGATATTACTTCCGATAATTTTGTACAAATTTCGGGTCGAAAAAAGAATCTCGTGATTACAAACTTGGGTCGAAATATCGCGCCAGAGTGGATTGAAGGTGAGGTATTTGCCGAGGGTATTTTCGAACAGTGTGTGGTGCTTGGGAATAACTTGGATCATTGCGTACTGCTGTGTTATGCCTCGAGTGCGGTTCAAAATTCAGCGATTGATGCGGTGATCGAGCGTGTTAACGGACGTTTGCCTAGTTACGCCCAGCTGGGCCAATGGCTGCGGTTAGATCAACCGCTGACCGTTCAAGAAGGATTATGGACCGAAAATGGTCGACCCAAACGAGAGGCTATTGCCTCTGAATATACCCAACGATTTTTAGATAAACAGGATGAAGTTTATGACGTTCTATGAGCAATTAGTGGCCGCGACCGAAGCGGATCGTGAAGCGTTATTATCGGCTGACTTAGTTAATTTGGCGCTCTCAGGCCAGATGACGACGGCAATCTACACTCAATTTCTAACTCAAGCGTATCATCACGTGAAGCATACCGTGCCTTTGTTGATGCGTTCGGGTTCAGCGGTTAGCACTCAGTATGAGTTCTACAGAAACGCGATGGCCGAATATGTTGAAGAAGAATTGGGACATCAAGAGTGGGTGTTAAATGATATCGAGGCCTGCGGTGGTTCAAAAGAGGACGTGCGTTACGGTCGTCCCTCTCTCGCTACCGAAGCCATGGTGGCCTATGCCTATTACACGATTGACCATGTCAATCCCTTAGCCTTCCTAGGTATGGTGCATGTACTGGAAGGCACCAGCGTAACGGTTGCCGATGAGGCCGCTAAACGTATCAGAGATGTCACTGGGTTGCCGAAGAAAGCCTTCACGTATTTAACCTCTCACGGTGCTTTAGATATTGAGCATGTTAAGTTTTTTGAAAATTTGGTGAATCTAGTCACAGATGAGCAAGATCAGGCCGATATCATTCATGCCGCAAAACGTTTCTACGCACTGTACAAAGGTGTGTATGACAGTATTTTGCTAGGCGAAAATCATTTGCCACAAGCGGCATGACGGGAGTTCTCACACGATGGATTTGAATAATAAAGTGATCGCCCTGACAGGAGCGACGGGGGGGTTAGGAAAGGCTTTAGCTCAACGATTGAGTGAAAAAGGCTGTCGGATGGTTTTAGTGGGTCGACAGGCCGATCAGTTGCGGGCCGTTGCCGATAAGCTGAATGCCGAGGTTCGCATCGTCTGTGTGAACGACTTGTCGAGTTCAGCCGATATACACAGACTCGCCAATGAACTTCGTGAGCTGGATATTGACATACTGATTAACAATGCGGGTGTTAACACGTTTCGGTGCTTTCAAGAACTCAATGAGAATGACATTGATGACCTTATTACGCTGAACTTATTGAGCCCGATGAAGTTGACTCACGCTTTACTGAGCCACTTGCTTGGGCGTCGGGGCATGATCGTGAACGTGGGCTCGGCATTCGGGTTTATCGGTTATCCCGGCAATGTGGCCTACTGCGGCTCTAAGTTTGGTCTCCGTGGTTTCAGTGAGGCGCTCTATCGTGAAAATTACGATCTGGGCTTGAAGGTGATTTATGCGGCCCCACGCGCCATTGACACGCCCATGAATGATGCTCGAGTTGTCGGGATGAACAAAGCCTTGGGTAATATAGCAGATGCACCCCTGGCGGTTGCTGAGAGTATTGTTAGTCAAATGGAACGTGAAATGCATCGTCAGGTGTTCGGTTTCCCTGAAAAACTATTCGCGAAGATAAACGGGGTGTTGCCTAAAATTGTGGATGGCGCCTTGATAAAAAAAGCAAAAGCAGTGCGGTTCTGGGCATCGCGCACTGCTGATTTCGATTAGGGGGAGGTATGAGAGTACTACTCGTTGAAGATGAGCACGCTCTGGCGAAAGGGGTGATTGCCGGACTGGAGCGCGAAGGCTTTGTCGTAAATTGGGTCGATACGGGCCGCCTTGCAGAAGCATCTATCGCTGCAGATGCGCCTGATATCATGATCTTGGATCTCGGGCTGCCGGATACGGACGGTCTTAAGCTGCTGTCGCGTATTCGAGCTAACAAACATCGCTTCCCGATCTTGATTCTAACTGCGCGTGGTGAAATTGACGACAAGGTGAAAGGCTTGGATGCGGGTGCGGATGACTACATGGCTAAGCCCTTTGATTTTCTTGAATTGAACGCTCGATTGCGGGTGCTGGAGCGGCGTTTGGGTACCGCGTCTACAAGCACTATTGCTATCGCCGACGTCGTGTTGCACATTAACACGCATCAAGTCGAGGTTCAGGGGGGCGATTTGGATTTGCCGCGTCGCGAATATATGTTGCTTAAATGTTTGATGGAGAATCAGGGTAGAGTTGTAACCCGCGATCAGCTGGAGTCTCGTTTGTATCACTGGGGCGAAGAGATATCGAGTAATGCCTTAGAAGTTCACGTGCACCACCTGCGTAAGAAATTGCCCGATAAATTTATTAAAACGATTCGTGGTATTGGATATACGGTTCCCAATCAGTGAAATCGATCCGAAGGGCGCTCATCGTCACGCTATTGTCGGCTTTTACCTTGGTGATGTTTGTGGCGTCTTTGAACGGCTACTTAGCCAGCATGCAGCGCGCAGAGGAATTGCTCGACGATCAGCTTATTCAGTTGAGCGAAGTATTGGCACATATTCATTTGGCTAATGATCTTCACGGGGCGCACGGTGCAAGCGTCCGCGGACCCGATGCACCGACCGTTTATCGTGGCAGTGAATCGATGGCCTATCAAATTATTCAAAACGATCGTTTGTTGAGTCGCACGACGAATGCAGCAGGGGAGCCTTGGCTGGATTGGGAGGAGGGCTTTGGTTACCAGAATTTCGACGCATTTCGATGGCGTGTGTATACGCGTGATCTGGCCCGTGAATTGCGAATTGTGGTGGCTGAAAGGGCTGATGTCCGATTTGTTGTTGCGGAAACGGTGGTATTGCAATCCATCTATCCATTGCTTACTTGGTTGCCTATTTTGGCCATATTAACCTGGGGTATTGTGACATGGGGGTTAAAGCCCTTGGCGGATCTAAGTAGGCGTATTGGGGTAAAGCAGGATTCAGATTTGACCCCGTTGCAGATGGATCGCACGCCCGCCGAATTGGAGCAGATAACACGCTCTTTGAATGGCTTACTATCTCGTCTTGCGGCAGCTTTTGCTCGAGAAAGACAGTTTGCCGCCACGGCCGCGCATGAACTGCGGACACCGCTCAGCGTCGCTAAAGTTCACATGCACAACTTGCGGGCGGGCGCAGAAGGGTTGATCGACTCTCAGGCCATAAACTATGTAGATGAGAGCATCAACAAGCTACAGCGCGTAGTCCAGCAGATTCTGGATTTAAGCCGAACACAACCCGAGGTACTCAGGACGCAATTTCACAACGTTGACTTGGTTGATTTATTGCAGCAGTGCTGCGCACAGCTGTACCCGTCTTTTGAATCGGCACAGCAGAGTCTCGAGTTCAACTGTGAACTGGAAACGGTAATGGTTCGTGGGGATGAACCCATATTGGAATTGTTATTTGAAAATTTGTTGACTAACGCCAATCGTTACACGCCCACGGGTGGTCATGTCAGTGTGTCAATCGAGTGCGACGAGCGCTTTTGCACGGTCTGCGTGGACGATTCAGGCCCCGGGATACCCCCCACACAAAGGGAGCAAATATTTGAGCGGTTTTATCGTGTAGACAAGAACCAACACCGTGAAGGCGTTGGGTTGGGTTTAGCCATCGTGGGCCAAATTGCTTTTTTGCACAACGCCATTATTAAAGTGGATGAAAGCCCCATGAATGGCGCTCGCTTTACGGTTAAGTTCCCCGCTCATAAAGGTGGCACTCATGAGGATTAGAGTTTTAAGTGGATTTTGGCTCTTGCCTTTAATTCTGTGCGGAAGTCTGGATGTGAAGGCTGCTCCCGAATTTACGATAGAACTTCAGAATCACCTGTTTTCCCCAAACGAGGTCGAAATTCCCGCGAACACGAAGGTTAAGCTCAGAATTATCAATAAGGATGCTATGCCCGAGGAATTTGAAAGTTACGAGCTCAATCGCGAGAAAATTGTGGCGGGTGGTGCAAGTATTACGGTGTTTATTGGGCCTTTGCCACCGGGCGAGTATCCTTTTTTTGGGGAGTTTAATCCGCGTACAGCGCAAGGCAGGGTGATTGTAAGATGAGTCTGCTCACGAATTCCTTGCTGCTGGTTCTGCGTGAGATTTTAGAGGCGGCGGTTCTGCTCGGATTGCTCTGGAATTATACAAATTTTCGCCAATTGTCGATGCGGTGGTTATGGTGGGCGACGCCCATCGCCCTCGGGTTAAGTTTCCTATATGCGACTAATCTGGGTACAGTCACCGATCTTTTTGACGGCAGTGGTCAAGAGTTACTATCCGCGGCTTTGCATATTCTGGTGTATTTTCCCGTCTTGGTTTTGTTAGCCGGTATCTACGGCGGTCTCTCGTCACGTTTAGCGGAAAAGATTATGTCTTTGGTGCTGATCGCTGCAGCGGTAAGAGAGGGCAGTGAGATTTTGATTTACTTGGGCGCGTTTACACAATTAGAGGCACAACGAAATATGGTGTGGCTTGGGGCCTTCATTGGTGCTGGTATCGGTATTTCTGCTGGTGTTCTCGTGTCTGCCTTGATTCACAACTTAAGTCGCCCTATTGCGATCCTGCTTGTGGGCGTATTGCTTTCGTTTGTTGCCTCAGGAATGATGATGCAAGGGGTGTCGCTCCTTGATCAGGTCGGCTTGCTTCCCTATAGTTCATCGGTTTACAGCACAGAGTGGTTGATCTCTGAGCGGTCGATATTGGGGCAGTTGCTCTACGCGGTGTTTGGATACGATTCGGAACCCACTCGGACACAGATGGCGCTCTACTTAACATGTCTGGCCCTCGCGCTAGCGCTCCTATTTAGTGCTGATAAAGTCCATTGGGGGCGCGATGAAACACCTCAATAAGTCGCCATTGTTAGTTTTGGCGATTGTTGTTCTGGGAAGTCGCTTGGCCCTCGCGGATGGCATGGCCGTAAGTAAAATTTACCATCCATATGTTAATCCCATAGAGTGGGAGCTTGAATCTCGAACTTTCCTGCGAGAAGAAGATGCCCTAACCGGTGAGACAGACGACGTTCTGCAACTCATTGGGTTAGGCCATGCTGTGTCCGGTCGAGTGTTCGCCGAGGCCTATTTAATCGCGTCAGATGATCCGGTAACCGATGATATTGAGTGGGTTGGTTTGGAACTCGAGGCCATGATTCAACTCAGTGAGCAAGGTGAGTATACTTTCGATTACGGGCTACTTGTTGAGTTTGAGCGCGATTGGGCGCTCAATAACAATGAACTTGTTGTTAAAGGACTGTTGGAGCGTGAATTTGGGCGCTACAGCTTGACCTTGAATCCCGGTATTGCTTATGAGTGGGGCGATACACGAAAAGATGAGTTCGAGACAAAGCTGAGCAGTTTGTTGCGGTATCGATACCATCAACACATGGAACCCGGATTCGAAGTTCATTTGGGGCAGGCGGCGAAGGTGGCCGGGCCCTCAATTGGTGGTCAATTCCGATTGCCGGCGAGAGGGACATCGGTTTCATACGACTTCGGTGCGTTTTTTCCTCTGGACGATGATTCCCCCGAGCATACCGTCAGATTACAGCTTGAGTATGAATTTTAGCGGGCGCGATAGCGCCCACTACGCCTTTCTCACTCGCTGGGTTCTTCCTCTATTAGTTTGAAGCGGGGCTGTTTTCCAGCCTCGGTCGTGACCGACTCAGTAAACATTGCCAGCGGTCTCACCCATAAGTCGCGTTCGCCGTAGCAGGTTCGGTAAACGACCAAGCACTCTTCCGTCTCAGAATGCCTGGCTGTTCCAATCACACGATAGTCCTTGCCTTTGTAATGTCTATAAAGACCCGGTTTGAGCATGAAATTAAGCCTCAATACTGAAAGTGAGCCCCGCGTTTTTCTGCAGACGCTCGATCAAGGGCTCAGCCATAATGGCCGCTGGGGTATAAATCCCGCCCTCGCCGAGATCCGGGTTATTGAGTAGACAGAGGCCAGACTCAGCAAGCATCTTAGACGTTGAGCCATAGCCCGGATCGCGGTCGCCTTTTACGCTCGACATCAGCAGTTTTCCGGTATCAGTTTGGCCGGCAAAAAGCACGTCGTAAGAGCCGGCCTCTCTCTCCTCTTTGGTCGGGCCCTCGCCAGGCTGCAACGTATTCTCAGCAAAGGAGTTGTCGTTCGCAACGAACTCGGCAGCGGCCTTGCCTTGATCTCCATCGCCCGTCAGTAACATCTCGTCGTACATGAAATCGGCGCCGTAGGCGTGTCCCAGCAGAGCATTGGAACGGTGTACATTTTTGGTGTTGATCGTAGCCATGATAAACGGGGCCGACCAAGAGCGGAGCTCGCTATCGTACTGCGGTTTATCGCCCGCAGGTTGCTCTGGACCTTGAAATCCCTCAGTTAAGGAAAAAGGATTCACGAGCACAGATATGAGCGACGGGTCTTTTTTAACGGATGCCATAGTGGCTCGTAATGACGCGACTGTACCGCCTGAAAAGGATCCATTCATGGCGCGTACACGCCCTTTGATCGATTTGAGCGGTGCACCAACGCTTGCGATTGCGTGTTGTTGTAAATACCAGACACCCAGGTCGAAGGGAATGGAGTCAAATCCGCATGAAAAGACAATCCGAGCACCGCTGGATTGCGCCTTATCTTTGTAACGATCGATCATCTGGTACATCCAGCTCGGTTCACCGCACAAATCAACGTAATCCGTTCCGTTTTCTGCGCATTGTTCTACTAGAGTGGTGCCATACAGCTGATAGGGTCCAACTGTCGTAATCACGACTTTAGTTGAATTCACCAACGAGGTGACCGATTCGGTTGAGTCTGAGTCGACACAGATTAGATCAACGGTTTCTTTGATCTTCATTTCAGCTCGAACTTGAGCGAGCTTCTCGATGGAGCGCCCCGCCATAGCCCACCTGAGACTCGTTGTACCGTAGCGCTGCTCGATATATTCTGCGACGAGGCGCCCGGTGTAACCTGAGGCACCGAAAATAACGATGTCATATGTGCGATCTTGGTTCATCAAATGCTCCTGAGTGAAGTAAATAGATTTGAGTGCGCTTACTGTGGAACAAACGCATCGAGAGGTTCATTGATGAGGTGCCCTACGATTGCACTTTTGGCGGCTCGTTCAAAGGCGCTATCGATCGCTTGGAAGCGCGCTTGCACGGCGCTACGGTAATTTGGATGGGTGATGATCAAATGCTCTTTTTGGTTGAGTGCTTCTACGACACGAGAGCCAACGAGATCTTTGTCGATTCCATTGGTCACCACCTGCGACATCATGCTATCTTCGGGTGGAAGCTCGATCTGGGCTCGACTCACCGTTTGACCGTGCGTTTCGGCTCGGTTGCGCTCGGATAGATGGATTCGTGTGCTTACGAAAGCGGGGCAGAGTGCGGCCACATGGATTCCAAAGGGGGCGAGTTCAACCGCCCAGGCTTCGCTTAGTCCAACTACAGCGAGTTTGGTTGCCGTATACTCTCCACCAAAAGGGACGCCCAGTAATCCAGCCATTGAGCCTACATTAACGATGAAGCCGCCGCCGGATTGCTTTATGGTCGGTACGCATGCCTGCATGCCTTGCACGACGCCCATCAAATTAACGTCGACGCACCACTGCCAGTCGGCGAGGGTATTGCCTTCAATGGGCCCGGGCTTGCCTCCGACGCCTGCATTGTTTATGAGCGCGTGCAGGGCACCAAATTCAGAGGTGGCTAAGCCGACGGCGCTAAACCAATCTTCTGGCTTAACGACATCCATTTTGATGACTAAGACTCTGACTCCAAGCGTTTTTAGTTCGTTGGCCGCTTCCCGCGCGCCCTCTTCATTGATGTCGCCAAGTACGACATTCATTCCCTGGAGACCTAACGCTTTCGCAATAGCAAAACCGATACCTTCAGCACCTCCGCTCACTAAGACTGTTTTATTCGAAAAATCCATCGCCGACTCGCATCTATTGGAAAACTCGAAAATACACGAACTAGCGAAGCGGGGATACCCCTATTACGAGAAAAAGACTCAAAGTTCAAATTTTAGCTGTCGCGGTACTCGGGTGGCCGCTTTTGAAGGAATGCCCTAATAGCCTCGGTGGTGTCTTCAGTCAAAGACAGTAATGATTGATGTCTGTCCTCCATTGCCATGACAGCATCAAGAGATGCGGCATCTATGGACTAGTTCAAGGCCTCTTTGGTTAGGCCGAGTCTCATTGGGGTATTAGTTGGGCTGTCATGATCTATGCGCAGGCCGGCGTCTTCCAATGGCCTGAGTATCGATTCCGAGCGCAACGTGAATCAGAACTCATTTTTGTCGCTCGATGTGGCAGCCAGTACCACACTGTTTCCACTCCGATGCTTGCCTTTGTACATGGCGATGTCGGCTCTTCGGATGGCATCTTGAATATCATATTCAACGCCCGCAACACCAAAGGTAATGGATACT
>JAUHWV010000296.1 GCA_030427335.1 Gammaproteobacteria bacterium
ATCCTGCTCTTCGAGCAAGGATTCCAAATCATTCGTCGGGAGCGATGCGAGCGCATTGAAGCTGCGCTCACGTGAGCACGAGCATTCGAACTGCGCGGGGCTTGGATCAAACAGGCGCATCTCTTCTTCATGGTAGAGACGGTGAAGTAAGACGTCCGCATCTAATGCGAGCAGTTCTTCGGCGGTGAGTGTTTCTGCAAGGGTTGTGGCATTGACCCACTGATCAGCGCGCGAAGCGCTATCTTTGTTGATGGTGGCGGGAAGTTGCTGCAGTAAAAGTCCCGCGGTGCGCTCGCCGTCACTGGCCAGCCAGAGCCGTGTGCCTAATTGCTCAGACTGCTCGAAATAGCTGTCCAAAGAGCTTGCTAGTGAGTCGCTTTGCAGCGAGACGATGCCCTGGTAGCGCTTGCCTTGATCGGGGTCGATAGTGATAGCTAATTGACCATTAGCCAGTAGTTCCGAAAAGTTTTCACTGGTGGCCTGCTCGGCTCCGCGGGCGATTGCTCTGAGTTTGCGGTCGTGCGTGCTCTCCGCCATGATCAGGGGGATTTGGCCGTCTCCACGGGCTTGCAGGATCAGTTTTCCCTCGAACTTCAGTGTCGCGGTTAAGAGCGCTGTGGCACTTAGCATTTCGCCGAGTAGTTTGCGAACGCCAGGTGCATAAGCGTGGGGCCTGCAGGTTTCGGAAAGCGTATGGCTTAAATTTACAAACTCGCCTCGTATGTCGGCCGTTTCGAAAATGAAGCGCTGTGTTAAATCGGTATGTGTTTCAGTCATGTTTGTATCCGGGGTGTCGACCATTATCAATGGAGAGGGGTCGGAAGTTTTTCAAGCGCATAGTGTAACTTGGTCTTATACTGGACGCCTTCTTTTTACGGTTAAAGTGACTTGTGTATGACCGCGACGGTGCGCGCGACTCTCTTCATCATTACGACGCTGATCTGGGGTTCCACTTGGTATGCCATTGAGTTGCAACTGGGTGTTGTGCATCCCATCGTATCGATCGCACACCGATTTGCTTTCGCGGGATTGCTCGTGTTGATTGGGTTGGGATTGACCGGGCGGCTGAAGCCGATTGCGTGGCGACACCAAGGCTTCTTGCTGCTGCAGGGTTTATTGTTGTTCAGCGGTAATTACGTGTTTATTTACACCGGTACGCAAACCTTACCCTCGGGTCTCGTGTCGGTGGTATTTTCCATGATGGTTATCACCAATATGTTTGCGGGTAGAGTCTTTTTAAATCTTCCGCTCAGTTGGCATATTGTGCTGAGTGGCTTGGGCGGTGTGATTGGTATCGCCGTCATTTTTACACCCGAAATCGAGCGCGTATCCTTGGGTGATGAGTCCTTGCAGGCTGTGCTTCTCTGTTTTTTTGGCACCTGCCTTGCTTCTCTAGGTAATATTGTGGCCGCGCGAAATATGCGCGAACGGCTGCCAGCGCTGCAGTGCAATATGATGAGCATGCTCTACGGTACTATCGTTCTCTATATGGCGAGCCTGATATTGGGTTTTCCGATTGAAATTGAATGGAACACTCGGTATCTGGGCTCTCTCGTTTACCTGAGTGTTGTCGGATCTGTGCTGGCATTCTGGTTGTATGTCACGCTTATCGGTGAAATTGGACCCTCCAAAGCGGGTTATATCGCGTTGCTCACGCCCATCGTAGCATTGGTGATATCGGCGTGGTTTGAAGGCTATCAGTGGACATGGTATGCCACCGTTGGTGTTATCCTAGTTTTAGGTAGCAATTTTGTGGCAACGAGGCGTTAAAGTGGCTTTGATCAAAATATCGGAAAATCACACTATGGATCCCGCTGAGGTGCTTGAGGTGGCGAAAGGTCTGGCGACGCGACTTGAGCGAGATCACGGTGTGACAGCAAATTGGAGCGAGAGTTCGGTTCTGCTTTCGGGAAAAGGCGTGTCGGGTACCTTGAAAGTCAGCCCGAATCGTCTGGATATTGAGGTGAAGCTCGGCATGGCGTTTTCGTTATTCAAGGGTGTCGTAGAGCGTGAAATGCGCGATTATTTAAAGCGGCATATTCACTAGATCTCACTCTTCTTGCCGTGGTTCGGCGCAGAGGGTGTGATCGTTCGACCAGCGACCAGCGACCAGCGACCAGCGACCAGCGACCTGTTACTAGAAATACATCCTGAGTGGG
>JAUHWV010000297.1 GCA_030427335.1 Gammaproteobacteria bacterium
CCGCCCAGTTCCGTCGGCACACCATCTGCGTCAATCCCCGTAACCGGGCGTGAGATAGTGTACGTCGCTGGAGGTGTACTTCGAGGGCCCAATGTGTTGTTTTCAAAGCCACGTACCGAGCCAAAACCGCCCGCGTAGAAATGTTCAAAGAACGGTAGTTCAGTAGTCGAACCGAAGCCGTCTCCGTAACCCAACTCGGTTCGGAATCGCAGGGTGAACAATTCGGAAAGGGGCAAAAATAATTCACCGCGATAATTGAGCTTATAGAACTCGAGATCCGACCCGGGTAATGAGACCTCGAGAGAAACCGACTGCGAAGCACCACGAGTCGCAAGGCGGCCACGATTCAGGGTGGACTGTAGCCAGGACGCGGTGATCGTGTAGTTAAAGAAGTCATCACCATTCTCATCTAAGAAACCCGTTTCATTCGCATTCGTAAGCGCACTGAATGGCAGCGTGTCGATGGGCTGGAAGGTCTCCACCGAAGCATAAGCGCCATCGGTTATGACCGCTTTCTCATACCAGCCGTCAATGCCCGTTTCCAATCGCGGACTGGCCTTAATCTCTTGCACGGCGTAGCGCCCTGCCGTAATCGATGTCTGGTTGACGCCAAAATTGAGTCCGATTCGCTGAGTTTCCTTGATGGGATAGCCGAATGAGATCGCCCCACCAATGGTATCTGTGGTGTAACTGGCAACGTTGATCTCTGATAGATCCGTCGCTCTGTAAAAGACGCTGAAGCCCCGACTTACGCCATCTTCAGTGAAGTAGGGGTTGGTGTAAGAGATGTTGTAGAGGTCTTGATACTGAGAGCTGTTGATACCCAAACCAATACTTTTACCGCTGCCCAAGAAGTTGGCTTGCTCTAAGTTTAATCCCAAAATAAGACCGGCATCCTGCGCATAGCCCACGCTCCCAGAAATCGATCCCGACGACTGTTCTTCCACGGTAAATGCGACATCAATTAAATCATCGGTGCCGGGTACAGGCACAGTTTCTACCTCAGCTTTACTGAAGTATCCCAATCGCTCGAGGCGCACACGAGACTGATCGATCATAGCCTGTGAAGCGGGGGCGCTCTCCATCTGCCGCATTTCACGACGTAGCACTTCATCCGACGTCAATTCGTTACCCTCGAAGGTAATACGGCGGACATACGTACGCTTACCCGGATCGATAAAGAATTTCATGTCGACGGTGTTGTCGTCTTCATTGATCTCAGGAATACCCGTGACTTTAGCGAAGTTATATCCCTCGTTACCCAACCGCTGCGTGAGATACTCCTCTGTCGCAGTGACCGCGGCTTGGTTGTAGGTCTGATCAGGTTGCAGTAAAACAAACGGCATCAAAAGGGGCTTATCGACAACAAGGTCACCGCTCAAATCTACCGAGGACACCGTGAATTTTTCACCTTCCGTGATGTTCGCCGTAATAAAAACCGACGCCTTGTCGGGCGACACCGCCACCTGAGTCGAGTCAATGTTGAACTGCAGATAACCCCGATCTTGATAGTAAGAAGTCAGAGTCTCTAAGTCGCCGGTTAGCTTCTCTTTTGAATACTTATCATCGCTGGTAAAGAAAGAGAACCACCCCCCCGTCTTAAGTTCAAACGCTTGAGTGAGCTCGTCCTCTGAAAAAAGCTCGTTGCCGACGATATTAATATGTTTGATGCGCGCGGGCGTGCCTTCATCGATGGTGATATTGACCGAGACACGGTTTCGAGGCTCTGGAATGACATCCGTTTCAATGGATGCGTCGTAACGCCCTTGCTGGACATATTGGCGCTGCAATTCCAACTGCATGCCTTCCAATGTAGAGCGCTGAAAAACTTGACCTACAGCCAGACCTGCACCCCGCAAACCATCGAGCAAGGCATCCGTTTCAATCGCCTTGTTGCCATCGATATTAATTTCGCTAATGCTTGGGCGTTCCGCCACGATAATAACAAGAACGGAGCCGTCCCGGCCTACTTGGATGTCATCGAAGTTCCCCGTATTGAAAAGGTTTCTTGAAGCTTGGCGGATTAACGCCGGCGTAGCCGTATCACCGACCGCTACGGGCAAAGAGGCAAAGACACTCCCCGCTGAGATGCGCTGCAAGCCTTCAACCCGAATATCGCTTACCTGAAAGGCGTCGGCTTGGGCTAGGCCTGCAAG
>JAUHWV010000298.1 GCA_030427335.1 Gammaproteobacteria bacterium
TATATCCGCCATATAAGAGAAAGGCAGTGCCGAGTTGCTGAGATCAGACGGTGTAATTGATTGCAAAAAGTCGCGCGAGTGGGGTCCCTGTACATTAATGCAGGCTAATCCACTGGTTATATCTGTAATTACCGCGAACTCAGCCCCTTTTTGTCTGCGGAGCCAGGTTTCAACATGTCCGTGCGTGAACGGGGCCGTCACAATCAAGAACGCATCTTCAGCAAGGCGAGTAATCGTTAAATCCGCCTCTATAGTACCTCGATTATTTAGCCATTGGGTATAAACGGCGCGCCCGACGGGGACGTCAAGGTTATTGGCGGATACCCGGTTTAACAGAGGTAATGCGCCTGGCCCCTCCACTCGGAACTTCGAAAACGAACTCTGATCAAACAAACCGACGCCAGTGCGCACAGCAAGGTGCTCTTGCCCCTGATAAACGAACCAATTTTGTCTGCGGTAGCTGTATTCGTACTCTGGATCAATACCAGGAGGGGCATACCAATTGGCTCGCTCCCAGCCGGCTAATTCGCCAAAGCAGGCTCCTCTGGCCACGAGTCGATCGTGAAGAGGGCTTCGTCGAATATTGCGAGCGGTTTTGTATTGCCGAAACGGCCAATGCATTTCGTACAGCAGGCCCAATGTTTCGGTAGTGCGCTGCGCCAGATACTCTTTGGTCCCTTGGAAAGGGAGCATGCGGGTGATATTGACCTCCCAGAGATCAAGTGGCTGGTGCCCTTTATGAATCCATTCAGCCAGAACTTTGCCAGCGCCCCCCGCGCTTTGAATGCCAACCGAATTAAAACCTGCGGCCACATAAAGGTTTTTCACCTCGGAGGCCTCACCCAAGTGATAGCGGTCGTCCGGCGTAAAGCTCTCTGGGCCATTGAACAAGAGCTGTATGCCCGTGTTTTCAAGCGCGGGTATTCGCCTCATGGCTCGTTCAAGCCAGGGCATCATACGTTCCCAGTCGGGAGGTAACTCATCAAAGCAGAAATCTCTTGGAATGCCATCAGCGGCCCATACCGCGGCCTCGGGCTCAAACAAGCCCAACATCAGCTTGCCCGTTTCCTCACGGTAGTAAGCGTGGTGGTCAAAGTCGCGAAGCACAGGAAGGTCGCGCGTCATGCCTTCCATCGGTTCGGTGATTAAGTAGTAATGCTCCGCTGCCTGCAGGGGAATGTTTATATCCTGTTTTTTGGCCCAAAGGTGTGACCACATGCCCCCGCAAATCACAACGTTCTCAGCACGAATCTCGTGAGACTCGGTTCGGATACCAACGGCCCTACCGCATTCTGTTATCAGTTCGAGGACCTCCGTGTTTTCAAAAATCTTCGCTCCACCACGGCGAGCGCCGCGTGCTAGAGCTTGACTGGTGTCGATGGGGTTGGTTCGGCCATCTTTCGGTATCCACAAAGCACCGACCACATCATCGACCTGCATGAGTGGCCAGCGCGCCAGAGCCTCTGACCGGCTTATCTCCTCGACTTCGACACCAAAGCTTCGCGCCATGGAGGCGCTCCTGCGGAGCTCTTCCATACGCTCTTCATTACAGGCAAGTGAAATTGCGCCGCAGTGCTGAAATCCAGTGGCGACGCCCGTTTCACGCTCGAGTTCCGCATAGAGCTCTTGTGAATAACGCGCCAGACGAGTCATATTCTCCGTGGCGCGCAGTTGCGCTACTAAGCCGGCCGCGTGCCAAGTGGTACCGCAACCCAGCTGTTTGCGCTCCAGTAGAACGATGTCGGTATGACCTAATTTAACGAGGTGATACGCAAGGCTTAAGCCGACGATGCCCCCGCCAATGATGATTGTCTGAGCGTGTAATGGCAGAGTTTTACACAAGGGGGACGAGGTCGACTCTGATCCCTTCGCAGCAGATTCATTGATCATTTTTACTCTTTGCGCCTCAAAATAGTTTGATATTCATTGGTTTGCGACCTTATCTTCCCGCTCAACATAAATATGGCAATTAGATTCGGAATACACATCAAACCCAAGGCGAGGTCTGAGAAATTAATCACAAGACCCAAATTAGCAACGCAGCCAAAGAAGGTGGCGAGCACATACAGCCAAAGGTACGGGCGCACAAAGCGTTCCGATATAAAGTGGCACGACACTTCTCCATAGTAATTTCCTGCCAGCACGGTCGTGTACGC
>JAUHWV010000299.1 GCA_030427335.1 Gammaproteobacteria bacterium
GCTGTATGGATGCGGCAACTTGGCTTCAATGCTTATTTATATGCGCCTAAGTCTGACGCATACCTACGCGCCCGTTGGGGGGCGCTTTATTCCCCGACGGTACAGTCAGAACTGAGTAGCGTTGCAGAAAGGTATCGCTCGTGCGGACTCCATTTTGGCGTGGGGCTATCACCGCTCGGCGTTAATCAAAGGTGGACGTCAGAAAACGAACGGGCACTGCGTGTCAAATTGGTGCAATTGGTTGATATTGGTGTCGACTTCCTCGGTGTGTTTTTTGACGACATGGCTGGATTGACGCCCGATAGTTTGGCTCGTCAGCATGATTTGCTGCACGTTGTCCGTGCTGAACTGCCTAATATAGCTCTGTTCGCTTGCCCTTCATACTATTCTGATGACCCGGTGTTGGAAAACGTATTTGGCCGTATGCCCGAGGGCTATGTTGAGGGCTTTGGGCGGGATCTGCCCAGTAATACCCTGCCGATGTGGACCGGGCCCGAAGTGTGCTCGCATCGCATTAACGAAGCGGATTTAGAGTCGATATCGGCGCGCTTTGGTGGACCTTTAGCGCTGTGGGACAATTATCCCGTCAACGATGGTAGGTTGCGCTCGAACCATCTCTACCTCAGGCCTCTTGCGGATAGAGCGAGGCGAGGGGATCTTGTTCAGGCCCATTTTTGTAACCCAATGAATCAAGCGA
The DNA here is from genome assembly GCA_030427335.1 of Gammaproteobacteria bacterium. Lineage (GTDB taxonomy): Bacteria > Pseudomonadota > Gammaproteobacteria > Pseudomonadales > Halieaceae > Aequoribacter. The sequence goes on from JAUHWV010000299.1 coordinate 698, forward strand.
ACCTGTCTGTATTGGGCTTAATTGGTTTGTCGATAACATATAATTTGCGTTCGCCTGCAGAGTTACAGGCCCTTGCCGACGATTTTTTTGGTCCGGAACTTCGTCTCTGGTTGGCACAACACGCTGCAGCGTTTGAGGAAGAGGGTTTGCTCAAATTGTCGCCAGAAAGACGCGCAATAATAAAAAGATCGCTTCCGCCGGGAAATCCAGCGGCTGTAAAGGAGTTGGTAGACTGGCTAGACGACGAGTACGCCTTTGATCCCGCCTGTCTCACAGATGTTTGATTTCATCTTTTTTTATTCATGTGACGACAAAACCGATCGACCTAGTTGAAAAGGGACGGACCAGTGTGGCACAATCGCGGCCCTTGATGAGTCGGTAGCCTGACTCGCAACTAAGCGGAAGTGGCGAAATTGGTAGACGCACTGGATTTAGGTTCCAGCGCCGCGAGGCGTGAGAGTTCGAGTCTCTCCTTCCGCACCACCTAATGTTCAATGGGCCGAGTATACTCGGCGGGCGAAAAACGCCGGTTCTAGAGGAAATACAATGCAAGTATCACTTGAAACGACTTCAGGTCTTGAGCGTCGTTTAACTGTTGGTGTCCCAGCTAAGCGTATCGAAGACGAAGTGAACAAGCGTCTTCAGCAAGCGTCTAAGAATATTCGCTTAGACGGGTTTCGACCTGGCAAGGTGCCCTTCAAAGTGATTCGCCAACGCTTCGGCGAAGGCGTTCGCAGAGAGGTTATGGGCGAGGTAATGAGCCAGACCTACCAAGAAGCCATTGTACAAGAAAAGCTACGACCTGCTGGTCAGCCTTCGATCGAGCCAAAGCAGATTGAAGCAGGTAAAGATTTAGAGTACGTCGCTACTTTCGAGATTTTTCCGGAAGTTGACGTTCGAGAGCTCAAGAAAATCAAGGTAGAGCGGCCGCAGGCTGAAGTTACAGACGATGATGTGGACAACATCATCGAAATCTTCCGCAAGCAGCAGGGCTCTATGGAGGTCGTTGAGCGTGCAGCCGCCGAAGGCGACACCGTTGTAATCGATTATTTGGGTAAGAAAGAAGGTGAGCCCTTTGAAGGCGGATCGGCAACCGACAGTTCTCTTGAATTGGGTTCGGGGCGCATGATTCCTGGGTTCGAAGACGGCATAGTGGGAATGAGTGCGGGCGAAGAAAAAACGCTTGAGCTGAGCTTCCCCGACGACTACCACAACGAAGGTCTTAAAGGCGCTGCGGTTACCTTCGATATCACGCTAAAGCAAGTCAAGGAGCAGGTCTTGGCTCCCATGGACGAAGCCTTATTCGAGAAATACGGCGTATCCGAGGGTGGGGAGTCTAAGTTCCGTGAAGAGATTGCCGCTAATATGGCGCGCGAACTGAAAAACGCTGTGGAAGCTTCTGTCAAAAAGCAAGTGATGGATGTCGTTCTGGAAACGTATTCTGATGTG
>JAUHWV010000069.1 GCA_030427335.1 Gammaproteobacteria bacterium
CCCGCAGCGCGCTGCGGCACAATGATAATTAAGGCAGTTGCAATAATGTCCGCATCAACCACCGTAAGCGACCGTATCGACGCCGCTCCTCACCAAACGGGAGCTCGCTCCGCGGGCGTTTTACTTCACGTCGCGAGTCTACCCTCAGCTTACGGAATAGGCGATATGGGGGAAACCGCGTACGACTTCGCCGACAAGCTGGCTGCGTCGGGCCAGACTTTCTGGCAAATACTACCGCTTAATCCATCTAATCCTACCTCAGGCGAATCTCCCTACTTTAGTTCTTCGGCGTTCGCCGGAAACCCCATGCTCATCGACCTAGAGGCACTCGCTGATTGGGGCTTATTGGATAGGACTGAACTGCAGTCGGCCTTAATGCCGGACAGTACGGTGATCGACTTTGACTCTGCACGTGCAAAAAAACTCACTCTTTTGGCGCGAGCGGTAAGCCGCTTTGACGCATCAACGGATCCAGACTTCGAAAAATTTTGTGATAAACACGCGCATTGGCTGGAAGACTACGCCCGCTTCACGGTCTTAACCCGACTTGAGGACACCGCAATATGGTCAGATTGGCGCGAAGGTTACCGAGATCGCGAACGCTCTTCTATCGAGGTCTTCGAAGCTGAGCATGCTGATGCACTGCACACAGAACGTGTCATACAGTATTGGTTCTACAAGCAGTGGTATGCACTGAAAACCTACTGCAATGAACTCGGCCTGTACATTTTCGGCGACATGCCGATCTACGTGAGCTACGCCAGCGCCGACGTGTGGGCGAATGCGAACTTATTCAAATTAAACGAGTCGAAACGCCCCGTATTCGTGTCGGGTGTGCCGCCAGATTATTTCAGCAGCACAGGGCAACTGTGGAACAACCCAGTTTATGACTGGGACGCCCTGCGGAAACAGAATTTCCGCTGGTGGATACAGCGAATGGGTGGGCTGTTTGATCTTTACGATATGGTAAGAATCGACCACTTCCGCGGCCTGGTTCAGTATTGGCAAATTCCTGCGGGAGAACCCACTGCAATCAATGGTAGCTGGGAGGATGTCCCCACCTACGAACTATTCGATGCTCTAATAGAAGCTTACCCTCATTTCCCCGCCGTTGTGGAAGATCTGGGACTTATCACCGATGACGTGCTGGAAGTGAAACATCATTACCAATTTCAAGGTATGCACTTGCTACAATTTGCTTTCGATGACGACGACGGCAGCAACCCCCATCGCCCGGAAAACCACCCAGAAGCGGCCTTGGTTTATGTGGGAACGCACGACAACACAACTCTCGCCGGCTGGATTTCGAACCTGAACGAGCATGGGATGGGTCGTTTAAACACTTACCTGCCTGATCATTCAGCTAATCGTAAATGTATTGAAGACCGAGTTTTACAGTTGGCCATGTCCTCTAGAGCGAATATCGCCATCCTGATGGCACAGGACCTACTCCATTTGCCAGCGACAGCGCGTATCAATGATCCCGCATTTATCGAAGGAAACTGGCGCTGGCGCTTGACCCGAGCACAGTACGATGCGTTGCCTTTTGACGCCCTGAGAGACTTAACGGGCGCGACAGGACGCTGCCGCTCTTTAAGGCGAGCTGAGAGCGCGGTCGCGTAATAAGCGAGTTCCCTAGAACACTCATTCTCTAGCCCCGTGCATCCATCCGCAGGATACGCGTAGATTCGGCACCGCTCGCATCGAACATAAGTGTACGGACCGTCCCTTGATGGTCTGAGCATCGATAATCGCATGCACGATTCACTCGATGCTCACGACTGAGGCTACCTTACTCTGCTACATATACTCGATAAGCCCAAGGCTCCAGTGTTAAGCGCGTCTGCCGCTTGAACGTGACCGTTTGAGTCGAGAAAACTTCTCGGTAATCACCGAGGAAGAGCGTACCCTCAAAGCCGAACTCTTGCGTTTCAGGGCTTAGGTTCAAAACAGCAAATACCTTGCTGCGACCATCTTGACGGACGAAACTCAAAACGCGGTTAGGCGCTGAGTTCGGCACATGAATCATGCGTGCGCCCCATTCGCCATTCCACAAAGCAGAGGTCTGCTTTTTGAGTTGGAACAGCCGCGCGTAAAGCTCGCCAATCGGATGCTCCCGCCATACTATTTCGTCTTTTTCGAAGAACTCAAGCCGTTTCGTATTCCCCGCCTCTTGGCCATTGTAAATCATGGGAATGCCCTCACCCACGACGGACAAAACGATCGCTGGCTCTAATGCGTCGCCAAAGGTTTCGAACTGGGTGTCGTGCCACGAGTTAATGTCGTGATTTGAGACGTGTGTCATGCGAAGAGCGCTTTGAGGGTACGCACTTTCATTCCAAGAGTAGTAAACAAATAAGGCACTCAGATCGTCTACGGCTCCCTTGGCAATATCGCGAATCGCTTCATGTTGAGACCAGGCGTAGGTCGCGTTAAAAGCCTTGCGATGCATGTCGCGCGACTCCCACTCTGCAAGCATGAATACGGGTTTGATTTTGTCTAACTCAGTGCGCACGTTTTCCCAAAAATCGAGCGGCACAAAACCAGCCACATCACATCGATACCCATCGATATCAAACTCGCGCACCCAGTAGGTCATCGCCTCGGTCATGGTTTTGCGCAAACCGGGCTGCCGATAGTCAAGGTCAATTATATCCGACCAGTCCCACCACGGTGTGGGGCGAAAATCACCTTTGTAATCCTTCTCGTACCAATCCGGGTGTTCAAACCGCATCGCGTTATCCCATGCGGAATGATTTGCAACCCAATCCAGTATCACTTTCAGGCCCAGTGCATGTGCCTCCGAAATAAACGCACGCAGATCTTCTTCAGTGCCCAATTCGGGGTTAACGGCAAAATAATCTTTGACCGAGTAAGGGCTACCTAAGCTGCCTTTGCGATTCTCCTTACCGATCGGGTGAATCGGCATCAGCCACACGATATCGGCGCCCAGCGATTTGATTCGAGGCAAATGTGCCTGTGCCGCTTTGAAAGTACCTTCCGGCGTCGCCTGTCTGGTGTTCAATTGGTAAATCACCGCGTCCTTTATCCAGTCGGGATGAGAAAGCTCTGAGTAAGGCTTGGGGTCGTATACGCTGGTTTTAGTCTCCGAGGCGTCGGGCATATCGTTGCTACAACCACTCAGTGATATCACACAAAGTAAGGTAGTAAGCAGGGCAAAATTAAAGTTCATTGTTATGTCTCCTTAGTCTCCTGCAGTTCATCTGAATCCGCGGTTCGGTGCAACTTGAATAGGTATTCATACACAAAGGGCCACGCAAAACTTGGGCCTTAATTCAGCAGATAAACATTTGAGCGCAAGATGATGGCACTCTATCGCGAATGCCAGAGATTGGCTCCTAGGGTGTATATGATACGACCCTCGAAAATCGTTACGTGGAAGTACCATGCTTAAAAAATGGCTCAGAAAATTGTCGCCACTGCTCGTGATTGCATTCGGATTCGGTGTCTTTGTGCTCTTGCAGGCGAACAGACCGATACCCGAGAAAAAAGAACCGGAGGCGCGGATTCTGCAGGTCTACACAACACGGGCCCATTTAGACACCACGGTGTTCGACGTATACGCCCAGGGTGAAGTCAAAGCAAAAACGCGAATTGAACTCGCCGCTCAGGTCGGTGGACGTATCGAATCGGTGTCAGATCAATTCATCGCAGGTGGTGATGTGAAGGCAGGCTCCCCACTGTTACAGATCGAAAAAATCGATTACGAACTGGCTTTAAGTCAGGCAGAGGCGGCACTGGCTAATGCTCGGGTTTTGCTCGAAAAAGCGGAGGCCGATGCCAATGTCGCCCGGCAGCAACTTGCCGGAGTCAAAAATCCCTCTCCCTTAGCCCTCAAGATTCCGCAAGTCAAAGAAGCAAAGGCCAATGTGAAAGCCGCGGAGGCATCCCTCGCGCGAGCCCAGTTAAATTTAGATAGAGCAACCGTTTCACTGCCCTACGATGCCAGAATAAGCGCGACCCGTGTCGAAGTCGGTCAATACATCGCCCCAGGCCAAAATCTAGCCAGCGTCTTCGGCGTAGATGAAGTTATCGTTCGCTTAGCCCTCAAACAAGAGGAACTTGCCTCGCTTGGGCTACCCATCGGTTTTAACACAACCGACTATGCCAAAGCGCCTCGTGTTGTATTCTCGGCTGACATTGCCAATCGAAATTACCAGTGGGAAGGGTTCATTAGCCACATCGAGGCGAACATAGATGAATCCACCCGCATGGTACACGCCATCGCGAGACTGCCTTTTCCATACAGCTCAACTAATCTAGACAATGGCATGCCCATGGCGGTGGGTTTGTATGTCAATGCGAAAATTAGCGGCAAGCAAGTCGATCGGATTGTCAGTATTCCCAGAACGGCCCTTCTCCCTGACGACCGAGTATTTTTGATCACCAATGGCGCGCTGGATATTCGCGAAGTGCAGGTGGCTCATAAAAATGAGAACAAAGCCTATATCGAGTCAGGCCTATCAGAGGGTGAAATCGTCGTGGTATCACCCATCAGAAATCCCATTCGCGGCATGGCGCTCGCCTCGATTAAAGAAGGCGAGGACGACAACGCAATGGAGACTGACCAATGAAGCACCTGATCGCGTGGTGGGCACGTAATCCCGTGGCCGCCAATCTACTCATGGCGGGCATACTGATCTCTGGCTACCTCGGTTTTACAAAAATGGAGCGCGAAGTCTTCCCCGTTGTCAAAGTTAACCAGGCCATGATCGATATCATTTGGCCCGGTGCGAGCGCACAAGATGTTGAAGAACAAGTCATCACTCGCGCGGAAGAAGCTCTGGAAAATCTTGACAGCGTCTACCGCGTTTACGCAACGGCCTATGAGGGTTTTGCCAGTATCCGTGTTGCCACCTACCCCTACGAGGACATAGATACATTCGTAACCGATGTAAAGAATGCGATTGACTCCGTCAACTCGTTCCCGCGCGACATTGAAAACCCACAAGTTCGTCGACTTGAATTTCGCGAAGAAATGATTCGGGTAGCGCTCTACGGGGATCGCAGTGAACGCGAATTAACGCGCCTAGCCGAGGAGCTCCGACAAGAAATCGCGGCTCTGCCCTATACCTCCCTTGTGGAACTATTTGGGGCGCGTAATGAAGAAGTCACGATCGAAATATCAGAGAGTGCTCTGCGTCGCTTTAACGTGACATTTGCTGAGGTGGTAAACGCAATTCGGAGCTCCTCGCTCAATACTTCATTGGGCAATGTCCGGACCGACATTGGCGCTTTTAACATAAAAACACGCAATTTGGCCGACAATGCAGATGATTTCGCCAACATAATCATCCGTCAAACAGCCGACTTGGGCACGCTGAAATTGGGCGATATCGCAACGATTAACGACGGGTTCGAGGAAAATGAACTCTTGGCAACGGTAAACGGGAAACCCACGGTATTACTGCAAGTACAGGCTACCGAACAAATGCAAGTTGTTAAAGCCAGTGACGCCGTAACCGAGTGGGTTGAGATGCGCCGACAAACCTTACCCGAGGGCTTGGACCTTATGGTCTGGTTTGATACCGCTGATATTTACAAGTCGCGGATGGACACCATCGGCAGTTCCTCGTACATGGGCCTCATTCTCGTCTTTGTCATTTTAATATCCACACTGCGTCCGAGAGTCGCGCTGTGGGTTACTGGTGGCATTGCGGTAGCCTTCATGGGCACTTTTGCATTTCTACCGGCTAGCGATGTGTCATTTAACGTAATTTCCACATTCGCATTTCTGCTGGTTCTTGGTATCGTCGTTGATGATGCGATCGTCGTGGGTGAGAGCATTCATGCCCATGCCGAGCAAAGCGGTGGCGGCGATAACGCTGCCATCAATGGGGCCTACGCCGTATCCAAACCCGTAATTTTCGCCGTCCTCACAACCGTGCTGGCTTTCGCGCCCTGGTTTTTTATTTCGAGCGAATCGGCTCAAATAACGCGTCAGCTATCGATCGTAATAACACTGGCTCTAACGTTCAGTTTGATCGAAGCGTTTCTTATTTTGCCATCCCACCTGCGTAATCTAAAACCACGAGATATGACTGGCTGGTTTGCCCGCCATCAAACAAAAATCGAACACGGCCTCGTTCATTTCGCTAATAAACACTACCGAGCGATAATCCGGTGGGCCGTCCGAAACCGCTATTTCACTGCGGCGTCATTCGTATCCTTGTTCATAGTGAGCATCGGAGTTTTCAGCAGCGGCTGGGTCAAGTTCAACTTTATGCCCCAAGTGGAAAATGAGCAGATTTACGTGAGCGTTGACCTACCTGCGGGTACGCCTTGGGAGCGCTCTCTTGAGGTGCTTGAGCAACTTCAGGAGGCCGAGCGCGAACTCGTTGCTGAGATCGAAGCAGAAAACCCTGAAAACAAGCTAATCGAGGGATGGTACACCCGTTCGCGCTGGGACAATGTACTCGCAATCATTCGTCTAGCCCCCCCTGAAGAGCGTGCTCTTTCCGCTCGCGAAACGGCTGAACGACTCCAAACGCTCATTGGCGATGTACCGGATGCAGAGGCCATCTCAGTCAACTACACGCTGAACGATGGTAATCCGAGCGTAACCTACATGCTGAGAGGGAACGATCTAGAGCAACTTAGGGCAGCCAGTTTAGCGATACAAGAACAGTTGGGAACCTACGAAAATGCATTTTTCGTTCGAGACAGTCAGCGGGGCGCGCGCGAGGAAATTTTGCTTCAGCTCAAACCCAGCGCGACGAAAATGGGACTGACGCTTGCAGAGATATCTCGCCAAGTTAGACAAGCTTATTATGGCGAAGAAGTACAGCGGTTACCCAGAGATATCGGCGATGTGCGGGTGATGGTGAAGTATCCGAAAGCACTCCGTGAAAACTTATCGTCGCTCGATGAATTTCGCATTCGAACGCCCAAGGGAGACTCTGTTCCGCTTGCATCAGTCGCGGATTTTGAGGTCGGTACGGGTGTCCAGCGCATCGAGCGTCGCGACGGTCAGAGGGTAATCTATATCTCGGCAGACGTTACCGCAGACTCAATGAGCGTAATCTCCTCGGATATGCGCAACAACATTATTCCTAAGCTTAAGCAACAATACCCAAACATCAACTTCGACCAAGGTGGATCGCAGGAAGAGGAAGCCGAATTTCTGGGTGAAATACAGGCGCTGTATATCGTCGCCATGTTTGGTATGTATGCGCTAATCGCGGTGGCATTCAGAAGCTACTGGTTGCCCCTTCTTATCATGACGGCGATACCATTCGGCTTCATGGGCGCCATCTATGGCCATCTGCTGTTTGGCATTCCCCTCGCGCTCTTTTCTTACTTTGGGATCGGCGCAGCGGCCGGCGTCGTGGTGAACGACAATCTGGTACTGGTGGATTATATCCGGCGGTTGCAAGAACAAGGCAAAACCCTGATCGAGAGCGTTGTTGAGGCTGGTGTGAATCGATTCCGCCCCATTTTATTGACCACGGTTACCACGTTTATCGGTCTTTTACCGATCATGGCTGAGCGCGCTACGAGCGCTCAGTTCTTGAAACCGGCGGTCCTCTCTCTGGCCTTTGGCGTTTTATTCGCGCTATTCGTTACCTTGCTGTTGGTGCCTTCACTCTACGTGATAGGTGACGATATTCGACGCCGCCTCTCAAAAGCAAAAGAAGCTACTGTGGATGTGATACTGCCGTAAGTTGACTAAAGCACGAATCGACTACACTCGGTGTTTGATCTACTCGTAGACAAACACCGCCTCATTAGCCCCGGGTATAGACAGTATGTCGCGAACGATCGTATCGGTGGGTTTGATACAAAACCGCTCTCCCAAAGCGATGCGTCCAGAGCTGTCACCGCGATCGTAATCGACAATTATGGGGCAGGCACCAGCCTCCGCCTTTTGTAACACCTGAGCGAGCGCAATAACAGACTGCGGCGAGGAGCCGCCGTTCATTCGTATGGTTAAGTTTCGCGCACTCGACTCTCGGGCCTGATCGAGAGACATCACCCCATTGCAACGCATTGACAATCCGCCAGAGTAATCGTCATGAACGACACTGCCCTCCAGCACGATCAGGGTGTCTTTCGTTATGTGTTCCCTTGCCGCTTGGAAGGTCTCAGCGTAAATGGTGCTTTCGATCCGGGCACTGCGGTCATCCAATGTCACAATCGCCATGGTGTCACCGCGCTTGGTTTTCATGGTTCTCACGGCAACCACTAAACCCACGATTTTTTGACTACTTTTGGCGTCAGCACGCAAATCGACAATACGGGTAGGTATGAATTTTCTAATCTCAGCTTCGTAGTCATCAATCGGGTGGCCGGTTACATAAAGGCCGAGGGTTTCTTTCTCACCCGTCAAACGCTCGCGCCCAGTCCAGGGGCGAACAGCGCGGAATGCGGCGTAAACTTCACTGGAGTTACCCGCGCGCGGCTCAGGCAGAAAGTCGCCGAATAAATCATCGATACCCGACGCGGTATTACTCGCCTTTTGCTCCGCCGCCTTGATGGCATCCTCCAAAGCCGCCATCAGAACCCAACGGGGTTCATTGAGCGAATCGAAAGCCCCCGCACGGATTAGGGCCTCCAGAGCTCGCTTGTTCAAGAGCCGCCGATCGGTGCGCGCACAAAATTCAAACAAATCCCTAAAAGAACCATTCGCATCGCGCTCTTTGAGTATCGCTTCTACCGGGCCTTCACCTAAGCCTTTTATCGCACCAAGGCCATAGATGATTTCGCCCTGATCATTGACGGTGAAGGTGTAACGTCCCTCATTGACATCCGGCAACTTGAGCGTCAAACCCATCGCGCGGCATTCCTCGATGAATACCACGATCTTGTCGGTATTCTGAAGTTCGGAACTCATCACCGCTGCCATGAACTCCGCGGGGTAATGGGTCTTCAGCCAGGCCGTTTGATAAGACACCAGCGCATACGCAGCCGAGTGCGATTTGTTAAAACCGTAACCCGCAAACTTCTCCACCAAATCGAAGATCCGAATCGCAAGCTCTGGGTCGATGCCTCGGCCAGCCGCACCCGATTGAAATACCTCGCGTTGCTTTGCCATCTCTTCGGGTTTCTTTTTACCCATCGCGCGACGCAGCATATCGGCGCCGCCGAGAGTGTAGCCGGCCAGCACCTGGGCTATTTGCATCACCTGTTCCTGATACAAAATAATGCCGTAGGTGGGCTCAAGAATAGGCTTCAGCGACTCATGCTGATAGTGTGCATCTGGGTAGGCGATCGCTTCACGACCATGCTTCCGGTTGATGAAGTTATCCACCATGCCCGACTGCAGTGGCCCCGGGCGAAACAATGCCACAAGCGCAATAATATCCTCGAAAGTATCGGGGCGAAGGCGCTTAATCAGATCTTTCATACCGCGAGATTCAAGCTGAAATACCGCCGTGGTATCCGCATTTTGCAGCAGCCCAAACACCGTCGGGTCATCCAGCGGAATGTGGTTGATATCGAGTTCGTCTTCCCCACGCTGTAGACGCCGAGGGTTAATCATTTTTAGGGCCCATGCAATGATGGTGAGGGTTCGTAGACCCAAGAAGTCAAACTTAACCAAACCGGCGTCTTCGACATCATTCTTGTCGTACTGCGTAACCAGACCGGAGCCCGTCTCGTCACAGTAAAGGGGCGAAAAATCGACTAATTTGCTCGGAGCGATAACCACACCACCCGCGTGTTTACCCACGTTTCGGGTGATCCCCTCGAGCTGGCACGCCATGTCCCATATCTCTTGTGCTTGCGCGTCGTCGCGCAGAAAGTCACGCAGCGTCTCTTCTTGCTCAACCGCCTTGGACAAGGTCATCCCAACCTCGAAGGGAATCATTTTGGAAAGCTTATCAGCCAATCCATAAGACTTACCTTGCACCCGAGCGACATCGCGCACCACGGCTTTCGCGGCCATCGTGCCAAAGGTAATAATCTGCGAGACCGCATCCCGGCCGTAGTGCTCTGCAACGTAATCAATAACCTCATCACGTCGATCCATACAGAAATCAACATCGAAATCGGGCATAGAAACCCGCTCAGGGTTCAGAAATCGCTCGAATAGCAAATCGTACTGCAGGGGATCCAAATCGGTGATCAATAGCACGTAGGCAACGAGTGAGCCGGCTCCCGAGCCACGCCCCGGCCCCACGGGTATGTCGTGCTCCTTGGCCCAGCGGATGAAATCCATGACGATCAAGAAGTAACCGGGAAACCCCATTTGTATAATGATATCGAGCTCGAGGTCGAGGCGATCTATATAATCTTGGTGAGTGAACCGTGGATCCGGTATCCGCTCGCCCTGCGAGCCAATTCGCGTAACCAGGCCTTCGTGGGACAGCTGACGAAAATACTGATCAATCGTCATGCCCTCGGGCACCGGATACTCAGGCAAATACGGCGTGCCTAGATTGAGTATGAGGCTACAGCGCTTGGCAATTTCAAGGGTATTTTCAAGGGCTTCAGGAATATCCGAGAAAAGCTCTTGCATCTCTTGCTCTGTGCGCAAGTACTGTTGATCCGTGTAGTTGCGTGGGCGCCTGGGGTCGTCAAGCGTGCGCCCCTCGCCAATACACACTCTGGCTTCGTGCGCTTCAAACTCATCTCGCTTTAAAAAGCGAACATCATTGGTGGCCACCAGCGGACAGTCGAATTCAGCCGCCAATCTGACCGCCGCGTCAATATAGGGTTCCTCTGCCTCTCGCCCCGTTCGTTGAAGCTCCAAATAGAATCGCTTAGGATAGAGGCTCATCCAAGACTGTAATTCGCTCCTTGCGACATCCTCTTTACCACTCAAAATAAGCTGCCCGACGTGTCCGGATCTGCCACCCGATAGACCAATAAGCCCCTCTGTGTACTCTGCCA
>JAUHWV010000300.1 GCA_030427335.1 Gammaproteobacteria bacterium
ATACAGCCCCGTGCAATGGACCCAATGTGTTCAGGCGATGGCGGCTAAAAACATAGATCACCTAGTTGAGTGCGGGCCGGGGAAGGTTCTGGCCGGCCTAGCCAAACGTATTGATAAATCGCTCGTTACGGCCGGTTTCAATGAGCTTGCATCTCTAGAGTCATACATTCAGGAGGCTTAAGGATGAGCGATAAAAAAATTGCTTTGGTTACCGGCGCGTCGAGAGGTATTGGAGCGGCTATTGCACAATCATTGGCAGACGCTGGATGTATCGTTGTTGGAACGGCTACAACTGAGACCGGCGCGGCGGCTATTGACGCACGACTGTCAGGCTCAGGTGGCGCTGGCCTCGTATTAGACGTGGGCAGCGAAGAAAGTGTTGAGCAGTGTATGTCTGCGATCAAAGAGCGCTTTGGTCTTCCTACCATTGTCGTCAATAACGCCGGTATTACGAAAGACAACCTGCTCATGCGAATGAAAGAGGATGAGTGGTGTGATGTGCTAAACACAAACCTCACGTCTCTGTACCGAGTTTGCAAATCCGCGGTTAAAGGTATGACGAAAGCGCGTTGGGGACGCATCGTAAACGTTTCATCCGTAGTGGGGCGCATGGGCAATACGGGTCAATCTAACTACGCAGCAACAAAAGCGGGCGTTGAGGGCTTTACCCGTGCTCTCGCTAAAGAATTGGGTTCAAGGAACATCACGGTGAACGCGGTTGCGCCAGGGTTCATTGAGACAGATATGACGGACGCGCTGGGTGCCGATGCGAAGCACACGCTGTCCGCACAGATTCCGCTGGGAAGATTGGGCGGTGCAAGTGAAGTCGCAGCGCTAGTCGCTTTTCTAGTTAGTGATGGCGCTGCGTACATCACGGGGGAAACCATTCAAGTGAATGGCGGGATGTACATGGGGTAGTACTTAAGTAAAAAAAAGTATTACACACTACAAAAAACAGGGTAAAATTGCTAAGTAAAGCGGTATAGCATCAAAACCGAAACTCAGGAGTGATTAAAAATCATGAGCAGTATTGAAGAACGTGTAAAGAAAATCGTAGCTGAACAGTTGGGGGTTAAGGAAGACGAAGTGTCAAACGAGGCGTCTTTCGTAGAGGATCTGGGCGCTGATTCGCTTGATACTGTTGAGCTCGTGATGGCTCTTGAAGAAGAGTTCGAAACCGAAATCCCGGATGAAGAAGCCGAAAAAATTACGACTGTTCAGTTGGCTATTGATTACATCAACGCCAACCTAGCGTAAGCTTATCGCGTTTTCGAGAAGCCGCATCTAGGCGCTAGAGCGGCTTTTTTTATGTGTGCATGAAAGCTAAGATCGACCAAAAAGTGTGAGGACTTAACATGAAGGGGCGACGCGTTGTAGTCACCGGTATGGGGATGGTGACCTCCTTAGGGCATACGGTTGAAAGTACGTGGGCAGCTATTTTGGCGGGTAAGAGCGGCGTCGCAACCATTGATGCATTTGATCCTAGTGATTTTTCAACGACTTTTTCGGCAAGCGTGCGTGATCTAAACGTTGATCAATATCTGCCTTCAAAAGATTCGCGCAAAATGGACGTATTCGTCCAGTACGGCATGGTTGCCGGTATCCAAGCTTTCGAAGACAGCGGGTTTGTCGTTACAGAAGAAAATGCACACCGTGTTGGTTGCGCGGTAGGTTCAGGCATTGGTGGAATCGGAGAGATCGAGAAAAATTCCCTTTTGGTCGCTGAAAAGGGGCCGCGCCGGATTAGTCCTTTCTTCGTTCCAGGCTCGATTATTAATATGATCGGGGGCAATCTATCGGTGAAGTACAACATGCAGGGGCCGAATATAGCGATTGTGACGGCTTGCACCACGGGCACGCACAATATAGGAATGGGCGCGCGCATGATTAGCCAGGGCGACGCCGATGCCATGCTGGTAGGAGGCGCTGAAATGGCGACCACCAAAGTCGGTTTAGGTGGTTTTGCTGCAGCGAGAGCGCTGTCGACCCGGAATGATGATCCTGCTCGCGCTTCCAGACCCTGGGACAGTGATCGTGACGGGTTTGTGTTAGGTGATGGCGCCGGTGTTTTGATGATTGAAGAATATGAATCAGCCAAGGCGCGCGGAGCTCGAATATA
>JAUHWV010000070.1 GCA_030427335.1 Gammaproteobacteria bacterium
CCGTGAGTGGCCTTGATCTTACTAAGTTCAAACTCTGGTACTCGCAGTCGGGTACCCCCGTAATTACTGCCGGCGGCGTTTACGATGAAGCGAGTAAACGCTATGTATTGACTTTATCGCAGACGTGCCCACCCACGCCGGGTCAGTCCAGCAAAGCACCATTCGATATTCCTGTGCTTATGGGGTTGGTGGGGGAGCAGGGCAACCTGACATTTTCTCTGCGCTGTGAACAGTCCCAGCAGCGCTCGGCTACCGAAGCCCTGCTGCGCCTCACGAAGCCTGAACAAACCTTTATTTTCGAGGATGTCAAAGAGCAACCGATACCGGCACTACTCCGCGGTTTCTCAGCGCCGGTAAGGTTAAAGCAGGACTTAAGCGTCCAGGCTTTAAGGCGTCTTATTACAGCGGAATCCGATGGCTTCATTCGCTGGGATGCCCTGCAAACGCTCGCAGTACAAGCCATTGATGAAGCGGATTCTGGAAAAGAGGGCGAGGCGATTCACGCTCTGATCGAGGGTATGCGTTCACTTCTAAGTGACGCTGAAGACCCAGCGGTTACCGCAGTGAGCCTTGTCTTGCCAACCGAGAATTATTTGGCTGAAATCAAGAGTCAGGCGGGCGGGGCCGATCCCATTCGAATCCACAAAGCGCGCGAACGGGTTAAGGCGCTTATCGCACAGGCGCTCAGCCAAGAGTTTGAAGCGTTGGCTCGGCAGACACCGCAGGGGCCCTACAAGCCAGAAGGGCAGGCAATCGCACAGCGTTCGCTTACCCACACCGCGCTCGACTATCTGCGGTTTGTGGATTCTGATAAAGCGGCTGATATCGCTGTCGCCTTGCTTGAAAAAGCGGATAATTTGTCGGATCGCCTTGCGGCCTTGCGCACCCTGGGGTGTGTGGGCGGTAAGCGTGCCGAAACAGCTTTTGATAGTTTCTACCAGCGATTCAGTCACGAGCCCTTAGTGGTGAATCAGTGGTTCCAAGTGCAGGCGATGAACGCCTACGGAGATGCGATACAGCGTGTCACTCAACTGCTGGCTCATCCGGCCTACGACGCACTCAATCCAAATAAGATTCGCAGTGTCGTCGGCGCGTTTAGCCAAGCGAATCCGGTTCAGTTTCATCGCGCGGATGGTGCTGGATATCGTTTGTTGGCGGATGTGGTAATTGATCTGAACCAGAAAAATCCGCAGATCGCTTCGCGCTTGCTGGCACCATTGACCAAATGGCGCAACTATCCGAGTTGCGCCGACAAGATGAAGGCGGAACTCGAGCGTATTGAAGCCAGCGGTCCCCTGTCGAAGGATGTGTTTGAGGTGGTGTCGAAATCGCTATCGGCATAGGAATGTATTCGAGGTGGTGTCGAAATCGCAGTCGGCTTAAGGGTAGCGCAGGGTACATTGGTATAAGACACGAAGAGTGAGCCTCTCAAACGCACCCTCGATCACCTCGGCGACTCGTCTGTGGGCGGGGTTTGCCAACTCGCGATCAGGTTACATTGCGATACGCAACCGGGCCATTGGCCTGTTCGCGGCTACTCGTTTTCCGGCTTGTGGTTTTGCCGCTCACGGGTTGAGCCACGCGGCCGACTGAATTGACCGTCCGCTAGCCTTGCGGGTACAGCTCTAGGCTCGGTTTCTTCTGCTGTGCTTGGTCCAGCGTCTCAATATCTGAGCGGTGTTGACGCAGTAATTTAGCGAGCGCTGAGCCATCCCAAGCCCCCGCATTGGCGCTGTACTCGGTTGCCATCAAACGCGTTATTTCTTGCGATAGGGGGGGGGAGTTGAGGACCGCTCCCAGCGTATCAACGCTTAACCGTCCGTTCTCTAAGTTTGTATTGAGCAGCTTACACAAGCGGTGCAAGTCTCGTAGACAGCGTCCTGCATCGCTGTGTCTGGCCGCATCAATCGCACCCGCCAGTGCCGAAGCGACGTCATTCGAGACGCTAGACACTTCTGCCCGTGGCGTTCTGTGCCGCCGCAGGGTCAATGCCCAAGACAGTGTCAGTAGCCAGAGGACAGCAAGCGTGGCGCTAATCCATACCCATTTCGGGTTTTGCGCTTCCGGTTCTAAGGCCGCGGGAATGGCTATCTCAGTGCTCGAGTCAATATCGTCTCGGCTCGGCGGTGGTGGGGCAATAAAGGCATCGCGCGGCCGTGGCTCTTGCGTTTCAGGTTCCATACCGCCGGTTATTTTCATCCTAATGGCGGGCAAGCTCACTTCGTCCAGCGAGTCGGTGCGAGTGTTCCAGTAGGGAATCGTAATCTCAGGTAAAACCAGCTCGCCCTTGCGGGGCGCAATAATCGCGGTGCTCTCGATGCGTTCGCCGTTCAAGCCTTCGCGCGTTTCTTCGCTGCGAATCACCGGTTGATCCGGGTATTGCTTCAGATCGGAAGGATACACTTGGGGAATTGGGGGAAGCTGAACGCCTTGTACACCCCTGCCTTTAAGAGTAAGCGTTCGTGTGAGGGCTTCACCCGCGGTCGCTTGTCCTTTGCCGCTGAGGCTGTCGGTCAAGGTCAGATCCGACGCTACGAGCCAAGGGGTATCAGGGTAGGCGTAGGGGATAGGGCGAACCTCGATACGCATGGGTTCCGTATTACGGGTCAGTAATCTACCCGCGCGCGATCGGGCGAATAAGCCGCCACCACCCACAACTTCGCGCCCGCTTAAGCGCAAGGAGGGAATTTCTATTGCACCGGATTTTTCAGGAAAGATGGCGTAGCGGAGTTCGTGTATGATCCACGGCTTTCCTTGAATGGTGCGTTGAAAAGTCTGCTGCTCCAGTGTGTGTACGTAGGCGTTTTCGACTTCGAGCTCAGAGACATTCAGGTCATCCAGGTTTATTGCTCGTTCAATAGTTACCGTGAGTCTGAGCTGGCCTTGAACGTAAACCCAATCTGTGTCCGTTTCCGCGCGAAAGTTAAGTACCGAGTCACCCGAGGGTGCGACCACCGGCGGGCCAACCTTAATTTGAATGGGTTCGGTGCGAGCTTGTCCGATCGCAAAGGCGGGTATCGAGAAAACACCTTGTCGCTTAGGCGTTATATCGATACGCAGAGTCGCTGTCCGGCTAACCGACCCGTTAATGATTTGCATGTTACTGGAACTCGACTGTCCCAGTATTTCAAAGTCTCTTGTCAGGGCCTGTGTGTTGAGTTGGTTCAGATCCTCACCTGCGTCGCTGATAAGCGTGAGTGCCACAATATCGCCAAGGGCCAGGTCGGTTCGCTCGATTTTGGCTTCGAGTGCCCCAAGAGAATACGGGCTTAACCCGAGTAGAAGCAGGCCGACCAAACAGGATACTAAAAAGTTACCAAATCTTGCGTTCATTGTTATTGCTGCGCTCTCTTTGACGTCGTTCGCTTTCATACCGGAATTTTTCGCGGAGCAAGCCGGATGGATCGTCCTCAATTCGGCGTATCCATTGCTCCATGGCCTGCTGTTTTTCTTGGTCCTCTCGGGCTTGTTCGATGGCCTGCTGCGCCATTGCCTGTTGCTCTGCATCGAGTTCGTCGTTCATTTGGCCAGGCTGACTCTGCTGCTCTTGCCGTTGGTCTTCGCTCTTGTTCTGCTGCTGCGTTTGATCCTGCTGTTGTCGCTGCTCGTCTTGCTCGTCCTGTTGGGCGTCTGAACTTTGGGAATCGCTCTGCTCGGATTGCGATTGCTGTTGATCCTGATTCTCAGATTCCTCACCGTTGGCGCTCGGAGTTTCGGTGTTTTGATTGTCCTTAGATTCAGAAGACCCATCGCCTTGTTGGTCGTTCTGGTTGTTTTCCTGCTGTTGTTGCTGATCAAGCAGACGCTTAACCAGATCATAGTTAAATTGGGTGTCTTCGTTATCGGCAATCTCAAGTGACTGCGCGTAGGCGTCCAACGCCTCTTGCAACTTGCCAGCTTTTGCGCGGGCATTCCCTAGGTTGTAGTAGTCGGCGGCGGTTTGGGTCTCGAGCTGCTCAAACTGCTCCAGTGCCTGGCTGTGCTCTTGCGCTTGGTAGCGCGCAATGGCCGACCATGTGGGATCTTCAAATAAGTCCGCTGCCGCTTTTGGATCCCTCTCGAGTTGCTCGAGTGCTTGTTGGTTTGGTGTTTGCCACAAGTTACGCCATAGGTTATTCGTACCATTCGCACCATTCGCACCATTCGCACCATTCGCACCATTCGCACCATTCGCACCATTCGCACCATTCGCGGTGTCGGGGTTTGGGTTTACTGCGCGTGCTGCCAGGGGATCTTGCGATGTGCTTTGGGCCTGGGCCCCGGTATTAACAAAGGGCAAATTAACTATGAGCAAGACCGCTACGAGGTGTCCCGCTGGATTTCGAATAATTGTAATCAGTAGTATCAAGAGCCAAGGGATGATGAACCAGTAACCCGCATCAGCCCAAGCATCGGCCTGGCGCTCGATCTCGATTTGGTTCAATTCGGTCGAGCGCGTTACATGGTCTAGTGCGCTGGCGACATCCGCATCCGAAGCCGATACACGCTGAAACAGACCGCTCACACGAGCGGCTAGACCATCGAGCCGCGCGCTTGGGAGACTCGGCACCACAATGGAGCCCGAAGTGTCTTTTAGAAAGCCTCCATTAGCTAATGGGATAGGGGCTCCTGCCTCTGTACCCACGCCAATCACGGCGAGTTCGAGCGATACGCTGCTCAACCAGTCTTCGATGGTCTGCGACTGCGTTTGGTCTAAATCGTCTGTGAACCAGATGATCCCACCCGCCGGTATGCCCGACGATTGGAGTAGATTCTTGGCCTGCTGTAAAGCGTCAAGTGGATCGCTGCCGGGCACGGGCATCATGCTTGGATTCAGCGCAGGAATCAGATTCTCTATAGTGCCACGATCATCCGTAAGGGGGGTCACCACATGGGCCTCTCCGGCATAGGCGACCAAACCGATCTGGGTGTCTTGCTCCAGTGCGAGTAAGTCGCGTACTTTTTGTTTGGTGCGCTCGAGGCGAGAGGGGCTTAGATCCTCAGCGTACATGGAATAGCTGAGATCCATCACGATCACGTAGGCCGCTTTCTGCTGTGATACCGGTACGGGGGTCTGCTCCCACGAAGGCCCTGCGATTCCCAATACGCCCAGTATCCAGGCGATCGCAAACCACAGCCCGCTGCGCTGAGCCGCCGGTTTCTCTGACTGTGGCATTAAATGCATCAACAGTTCTGGGGCGATCACCTCCGACCAGGCGCTTTGCTTAAGGCGTTTGCGCGCAAACAATATGATCATGAGTGCCGTGGGTAACAGCAACCAAAGCCATTCGGGCCTTAAAAAGTGCAGTTCAATCGGCAGCATTGGAAACCCTCGATAACATGCTGCGGATCGGTAGCTGTCGTATCACCCACAGAGCAGATAACAACCATGCAATCGCTATTGGCCAGTGCAACAGCGATTTCTCAGGCCGATAGGTGGCGCCGTCGCTTTGGGTGGGTTCGAGCGCATCGAGTAAGCGATAAATCTGCATTAACTCTTCTGGGGAGCGTGCCCTGAAATACTGCCCGCCTGTGGCTTCCGCCATGGATGATAGCGTTGCCTCGTCGAGCTCAGCTGAGGGGTTAACGCGCCGGCTACCAAACAATCCGGGAACGAGCATTTCATCTGCGCCGATACCAATCGTATAAACTTTGACGCCATAGTTCGCCGCTAAGGCGGTTGCGTCGAGTGGCGCGACGCTTGAGGCGGTGTCTTGTCCATCTGTCAGCAGAATAACGACCCGATCACCGTCGTCTTTTTCGCGCAGGCGTTTCACCGCCAGACCCAGTGCGTCTCCGATGGCTGTCTCACTGCCGGCAAAACCGATTTGCGCCTCGGACAAAAACTGTTTCACGGTGTCGCGATCAAAGCTCAAAGGCGACTGCATGTAAGCGCGACTGCCAAATAGAATGAGGCCCACGCGATCCCCCTCGCGGCGCTCAATAAAGTCGGCTCCGATCTGGCGGACCGCATCAATTCGGCGGACCTGCTGATTGGCGATGACCATATCCTCAACGCGCATACTGCCTGAAATATCCACAGCGAGAAGCAAATCTCGGCCCGTTTGGGGTAACAAAATAGGCTCACCGACCCAAGTAGGGCGAGCCAACCCGACGAGCAGGCACAGCCAAGTCAAAAACAGGAGCCAAAAACGACCGCTGCGAATGTGGCTTTTGGTGCGAGCGCTCTCTGCCGCGAGCGATGCCCAGTGTTTAAACTGAGGGACCCACAAGGCGGAGGCGGGGTCCGTCGATTTATCTGAGCGCCGCAGCAAAGCGAGCAGCGGCAGCGGCGCCAACCACAATACCCATGGCCAAGTGAGCGACATCATTGTGCTGCTCTCTTAAAGGTTTGCAACCAACGTCGCGCATCGGAGAGCGTTTGCTCTCGCGCTTGCCAGAGTAGGGCATTGTCCCCTGAGTACAGAGTCAGGGTAAAGTCGAGCGATATTTGAGGTTTGAGCTTGGGTTTAAGCCGCGAATGCAACCACGCTTGCCATGCAGGCCCAGACAGTGCGGCGGGCTGTTGTCCGCAATAATGTAGTGCTGTCGCCTTGATTGCGGCGTTGATGGCCTCGCACGCTTGAACGCTGTTTTCTTCGGTTTGCCACTCGGATTCAATTTGCTTGAGTCGGCGTAGTGCCGATCGTCGGACTGCGTTCATACGGTAGCGCTGTAGGCTCCACCAAATCAGTCCGCACAGCCCCGCTAATAGAATTGCAATCAGGACCCACCAGCCCAGAGCGAGCGGCCAGGCAAAGTCGGCTTCCGGCAAGTGTAGTGGACGCAGGGCTTCCAGCGGATTGTTGGGGTTCATGACTTGCCCCCGAAAACAGGCTGCAGTATCGAGCGAACCGATTGGGTTGTTGGTGCTTTGATCAAGGGGGCTTTGCACATCAGACAATCGGATTGCAGCCGTTCCAGACGATCAGAGTACAGCTTTTGATAGCGAGCACGAGTGTCCGCATTGGCGGTATTCAACTGGCTCGTTTGCTGTCCATCAGTGAATTGATATAAACCTGCAGTCGGTGCCTGCTCATCGAGCGGGTCGCTCACCATGCAGATCGTAAGGCGGCTGTGTCGAGCCAAATGACTCAAATGAGGCAGATGGTCTTCGCTGCGATAATCGGCGAAGTCGCTTATTAGTATCAGATGTGTGCCGGGTCGCGTGATACGTCGCAGGGTCAGCAACTGCTGTTCAAAACTTAAAGCCTCAGAGCCTTCTGTGCGATTGGGTAGCTCCTGATTCGCTTCGTTCAGACGATGAATAAAACTGAGCACGGCCTTTCGGGAAGCCATGGGTCGTAATTCAAAGTGGTTTTGCTCGCCAACGATTAGCCCACCCAGCCGGTCCCCGTTATTGAGCGTCGCCCATGCGAAGGTGGCGGCGAGTTCGGCTGCCGTTACCGATTTGAAGCAGGTTTGTGAGCCGAAAAATAGGCTGTTACGTTGATCTACGGAGATCAGGACCGGCCGCTCGCGCTCCTCTTTAAAGAGTTTGGTGTGAGGATCCCCTGTGCGCGCAGTGACGCGCCAGTCGATGGACCGGACATCGTCGCCGGCGTAGTAGGGTCGCACTTCATCGAAATCCAAACCGCGGCCGCGTCGCGTGGCCGTGTGTTGCCCCGCGAGAAAGGCCAGAGCTCGAGTGCGATTGTGCAAGTCGAGGCTCTGAGCCAGGTAGCGCGCATCCAAAAGTCGTTGAATGTCAGCGAAAGCTCCGCGCGCGGGCTGATCAAGTGTAGGTGCCAATGCGCTCATCCTACCGGAACGCACTCCAGCAGTCGGTCAATTATGGTGTCGGTTGAAACGCCTTTGGCTTCGGCTTCGAAGCTCTGTAAGAGGCGATGTCGCAGCACGTCTGGAGCTACATTCAGCACATCCTCTGGCGTGACAAAATCGCGACCTGCCAGCCAGGCATGCACGCGTGAGCATCGATCCAAGGCTATGGTGGCACGTGGGCTCGCGCCAAATTCGATCCACTGTGCTAATTCACTGTTGTAGTGCTGGGGCGATCGACTCGCAACAATTAACTGAACGATGTAGTTTTCAACGGCATCACTCATATGCAAGCTCAGAGCCTGTTGGCGCGCCTCGAAAATGCTGGTCTGGCTCAAGGGGCTGCTTTGAGACGCATTTTGACCCTTGGCCTCACTGCGCGAGAGTGCCAAAATTTTACGTTCCGCTTCGGCGTTCGGGTAGTCGACTGTTACGTGCATCAAAAACCGATCCAGCTGCGCTTCGGGCAAGGGGTAGGTGCCCTCCTGCTCGATCGGGTTTTGCGTCGCCATAACTAAAAACAGCCGCGGTAGAGGGTAGGTTTTACTTCCCACCGAAATCTGACGTTCTGCCATGGCCTCAAGTAAAGCCGATTGGACTTTCGCCGGTGCACGGTTGATTTCATCCGCTAACACGAGGTTGTGAAAGATTGGGCCCTGCTGAAAATGGAAGCTACCGTCCTGAGGGCGATATATCTCGGTACCCGTAACATCTCCCGGAAGCAAGTCAGGCGTAAATTGAATGCGATGGAAGTCGCCCTCAATGCCGTCTGCCAGTGATTTGATGGCACGCGTCTTGGCGAGGCCCGGCGCTCCCTCAACTAAGAGGTGACCATCGGCTAAGAGGGCAATGATGAGACGGTTGACGAGATGAGATTGCCCAACGATCTGTTGCGACAACCACGCTTCTAACGAACGGATATCCGACTGTGCCACTGTTTCTCCTATTTTAAGGGCTCGCAATCGAGCGTATCATTTCAATAACGATCACGCTCCGCGCGCGACGTGTTATTAGAACTGCATTTGCCCGCAAAGTTCTCTCTACTATGAGGGCGCGGGTGCAAAAATCAAGCGCTAAAGTAAACTCAATGACGGCAGAGGTGAAATATGAGTGACGCGGATCCGAAGGTGCTCGCGATCGACCCACTACTGGCAAAGATTGATACCCAAAGTGGTCCGGAACGAGTGGGTTCACGCAGATCTTTGGCTCGTCACTTTTACACCCGCTTTCCTGCTGAAGATTTAGCGCTGGAGTCAATGGATAACCAGTTAGATCGGCTCGTTTTTCTTGATGACGCGGTGGCTCAATGGCAGGGAGAGGAGACGCTCGTAGTCTGCTTTAACCCCGCAGACCGGGGACTAACATTCGCATCTGAAAAAACGGTGTTAGTCGTTATCTGCAAGGAAATGCCGTTTTGTACGGCATCGGTGCGCGGCGAGCTTCACCGACACGAACGAATTATTCGCGTGTTGGCGTCCTGTAATATGAAAGTCGATCTTGAACAGCACGCCGTTCTCGAACCCGAACTGGCGAGCCAAAAGTACGATCTGTTGCCTGCGAGTCTGCTCTACTTTGAGCTCGATCTTTGCATTTCCGGGGCCGAGCGCGAGCTGATTGCGACGCAGGTTCGCTCCGTGATGAGCGAGGTCGAGTCGGTTGTTTCTGATTTCAAACCCATGCAGCAAGCCTTGTTGGGGCAGCGCGTCGAATTAGCCGAATCGCGCGTTCTGGATGCGCAGGTCAGGCATGAGTACGCGGCGCTACTTGATTGGCTTGCAGCGGGTAAAGTGACTCTGTTGGGTTATCAAATCTACGCGCCAGACACCTGTAATAGACTCGAATTGCACAGAGCAATGGGGTTGTTTAACGGCGAGTCAGGTATGGGCTCGGTAATGCCATGGGCTGGCTCCCATGATTGCGATCTGTCGTCTCTCCGCAGACATCCTGTTATGTTCTCAAAATCTCGCATTCGCTCGAGAGTACACCGTTTGGCCTACCCAGATTATGTGGACATCGTCGCCTTTGATACCGCGGGTCGTGTGGCTGGAGTGCATCGATTCCTGTGTTTGCTGACCTTCACGGCATACAGTGCCGACCCCCGCGAGATTCCGCTGCTCAGGGAGCGTATTAGGGCGCTCCTGGATCGGGCTGGTCTGCAGGCTGATGAACATGACGGCCGTGAACTGTTGCGGGTTATCGAACTCTATCCACGCGATGAATTATTTCAGGCCGATTCGGACACTTTGTTTCGCACCGTCACGGCCATTAATCGGATACAAGAGCGCAGACAAACACGTGTATTTGTGCGCCAAGATACGCGAAGCGGCTTTGTAAACTGTCTGGTTTATGTACCTAGAGACATTTACACGACGGAACTTCGTGTGCGGATCCAAACGCATCTAGAGGCGCGCTGCCAGGCGGAAGAATCTGAATTTACTACTCAGTTCAGCGAGTCGGTTTTGGTTCGTGTTCATTTTATTCTCAAGTGCGAGATGGGTTTTCAGTTGGGTGGTGGGGTGGATTCACTTGAAAGCGAGATTCAATCTATTGCCCAAGGGTGGGGTGAACAACTCGATGCCATTCTCGCTCGGGACTTTGGTCGAGCTCGTGCAGCTGAATTGATGGATCGATTTGGACGTCATTTTAAACCGGGGTTTCAAAGTGATTTTGAACCTGCAAGGGCAGCTCAGGATATTGCTCATCTACTCAGGCTCGGTGATCAGAAGCCTTTGATTGTAGAGCTCTCAGAACAAGACTTTGGATCAAAGAGTTTGGCGCTTCGCCTGTACCATCGCTCTCAGTACATACCTCTTTCGGATGTGTTACCTGTACTTGAGCATTTTGGCTTGAGAGTATTATCGGAGCGCCCCTATGAAATTGGCGGGGCTAAAGATGAAACTATATGGATTCAAGAGTTCTCACTGGAGTATCTGTCCGAGCTGTTCCCCGATCGAGTTGATCTGAAGCGTCGTTTTGAAGCC
>JAUHWV010000301.1 GCA_030427335.1 Gammaproteobacteria bacterium
GTGCATGTAGTACTTTTGACAAGCGACCGTTTCGGTTAACTCCTTCAAGTCGCCCTGCAGAATCCCGAGATCCCAAAGACCTTCTGTTATCGCAGATACACTCGCGGAATGGGAATCCTGCCAAGAACGTCCGGGCGCAAGCGCCGCAATGGCCGCCTCTTGCGCACGCAAAACCACCTCATAGAGCTCGCGCTGTGGCCCTGAGAACAGGCCTGATACTGGAAACGTACGGGTGATATCAGAGGCATACATTTGATATTCACATCCCGCGTCAATCAAGACCAGCTCACCATCCCGTAGACATTTGTCATTTGCCGCGTAGTGCAAAACACACGCGTTTTCACCGCTCCCCACAATCGCAGGGTAGGCAGGAGATCGAGCCCCAGCACGCGCAAATACGTAGTTCAGTTCCGCCTCCAACTGATACTCATACACCCCCGAACGCGCCGCTTTCATGGCCGCTTTGTGGGCCTCAACGCTGATTTGAGCCGCACGACGCATTACGTCTAATTCGGAGGCGTCTTTGATCAGGCGCATTTCATGAATGATTCGCCCAAGATCAACCAAGTCGTTAGGAGCGTGCGACAGTGCTCCCGCGTGCTCACGCAGGTGCGCCATCAGGGCGAGTATTTTTTGATCAAAGTCGCGGTTCACGCCAACGGTAAAGTAGACGTGCTCTCGCCCTTCCATAAGGCCAGGTAAAATGTCATCGATATCAGAGAGAGGAAACGCATCGTCAAAACCGAACTCAGCCACTGCCCGCTCAGGTCCGATCTGCTCCCCCTCCCAGAGCGCTGTTTTGGGATCCGGCTCGTGGCAAAAAAGAATCATTTGACCATGCACTCGACCCGGAACCATCACGAGCACCGCGTCGGGTTCGGGAAATCCAGTCAGATACCAAAAGTCGCTGTCCTGACGAAATGGATAATACGTGTCACGACTCCTCACCACTTGGCGGGCCGCCGGCAAAATAGCGACGGAACCCTCCGGCAAGCCCGATAACAATCGGACGCGACGATCGCAATAAGCGGATAAGCTCATACTGTGACTATCTCAATGCCACATCCGGTCGTGGTCATCATCAAAGGTATCGTCGTCGTCATCTGAGTACGCTTGGTATAAATTAATCACCACCATACGCACGTACTCCACGAGCTCGATTAGGTCGTCTTCTTGCTGAGCCTCGTCATCGTAATCACTAACTTCAACGCGCGCTATTTGAGCGAGATCACGCAAAATTTCGGCCGATTCACTCGACATCTGCTCAGCCGCTTCCACCCCGGCGGCGAAGCCCTGAAGAAAGCCTTCGCACCAAGACGCCAGCCCTTCTGATCTGAGCTCAATTTCGTCGTCTTCATCGGGAATGAGGGGCATGAATCCATAATCGGGATCACGAAGCGCCCTAAGGCTGGCGCTGCTGGCCTGTTCGGTTGCCACCATTAAATCACCCGAAATCGATTCTTTGAGAGCATGACCCATTAGGGCCAATAAGTCGTCGCCTCTTTGACCCGTTACCAACAAGCCGGTGATACACCCATGCCACTGCGATGGCGGTAAATCAATTCCTTCAATCAAAAACAAATCCGCCACCTGATCGAAATCGCTTGCCAGCACATCGTCACTTTCAATCCACATATCAATACCTTGCAAGATAAACATAAGAAGGCGCGTTGACCTTGCCTCTTTCCCCTACTATAGTAACCGAGAATCCTACGGTATGCCGCAAATGCCCGCAAACAACCCCGACACACTTGAACTCAAGATTGACCAGCTGATAGCGCTGTGTAGAAGCCTGAGCACCGAAAACCAGATGCTGCTCGAGCAGCGAGGGGCATGGTATCGCGAGCGCCAGCATTTAATCGAACAAAACCAGATTGTTAAAAACAAAGTGTCGACCGTGCTAGCTAAATTGCAAGCGATGGAGCGAAGCTCATGAGCAAGCCATCTGGTGTCACCATCTCATTGCTCGACAAGCAATACCAGATTGCTTGCCCGGATGACCAGCGCGAAGAGCTCGTCGCCTCTGCTCGCTATCTGGATCAACAAATGCGTAACATTAAGGCCTCTGGCAAAGTGGTTGGGCTCGATCGCATCGCCATCATGGCCGCTCTAAATA
>JAUHWV010000302.1 GCA_030427335.1 Gammaproteobacteria bacterium
CCCTCGGTTGATGTGCGCACGATTGGTGCGGGCGGTGGCTCAATTCAGCCACAAAGGCGATTGAGCCACCGCCCGCACCAATCGTGCGCACATCAACCGAGGGCGCTCTGACGCGTACGTCACCTACGATGGTCTCACGGCGGATATTCGTTTTGGCATCCTGAATAAGTGCAACGTCCGTAGACGTTCCGCCCATATCGAAGGTAAGCAGGTTGCGATAACCGGCTTGCTCACAGAAGAACAAAGCGCCCGCAACGCCACCAGCTGGGCCCGACATCAAGATGTTTACCGGAGAATCTGCTGTCGCGCGGGAGGATGCTAACCCGCCATCTGAACGCAAAATCGAAAGCTGCGTATCGGATCCTAGACGCTCCTCCAGCGAGGTCTGCAGGTTGTTCAGGTAGCGCGAGACCTCTGGGCGAACATACGAGTTGACCACGGTGGTTTCTGTACGCTCATACTCCTGCATTTCGGGCACGACGTCCGAGGAAATCGAAATCGGAATATTGGTAAAGATTTCCGCCGCAATTTCGGCCGCACGACGCTCGTGCTCTGAATTGACGTAAGCGTTAATAAAACAAATTGTCAGGGCTTCAACCTCGCCTTTCGCCTCGAGTTTTCTGAGCTGTTGGCGCAACTGCTCTTCGTTAAGAGGGGTCGAAATCGAGCCATCTGCGTCGATACGCTCTTCCGCACCCACCGTAAGCTCCAAGGGCGCTAACAGCGGCTTCTTCACGAAGCTCACCCAGCCGCCCAAACCGCCAGGACAAAAACTACGCGCCACTTGGAGTGTGTGCTCATATCCTGAGGTCGTGACCAATCCGACTTTAGCGCCACGTCCGGTTAACACCGCGTTAGTGGCAACCGTCGTGCCATGCATCACAAATTTTATTTCGGAAGGGTTAATTCCCGACTGGTCGCAAATTTTAGCGACACCGTTCAGAACACCAATAGATGAATCCTCAGGCGTAGACGGCACTTTCGCAGTAAAAGTCTCTCCCGTTTGCTCGTTCATCAGCAAGAAGTCGGTGAAGGTTCCCCCTACATCGACACCCAGACGATACGTCATGCCACTTCTCCTTTTTTTTCTGTAAATCGTTCCATATGTGTGCTCAACCAATAGTACGCACGGCCGCCCTTAGCGGTTCCCGTTAATTGCTTCACTAGCTCAACTGCCTCAACCATGGCAGCAAAATTAATACCGGTATCCAAGCCTTCTTGATGACACAACAACGCGATATCCTCGGTCGCAACATTCCCCGATGCGCCTGGCGCGAAGGGACACCCCCCCAAGCCGCCGATAGAGGAATCGAAATGGCGAATACCCTGCTCTATAGCCGCATAGACATTTGCGACACCCATTGCGCGGGTGTCATGAAAATGGCAAGCCAACCGATCGGGCTGTATCCCCCGGCACATCTCGCGAAAGAGGCGCGAAACTTGAAATGGGCTTGCGGCACCTATGGTATCGGCTATTACGGCTCTGTCTGCACCATACGCTAACAAACGCTGGGATAGTGAAATAACTTGACCTGAATCGACCCGCCCCTCGAAAGGGCATTCAAAGGCTACGGCCACGTACGCGTTTACACGAACACCCTCTTGTTTAGCCGACTCAATTACGCCCTCGCACACCGCCATAATTTGAGCCGTGCTCATGTTGATGTTCTTTTGATTCATGGTATCGGTCGCAGATACCACCAAATTGACCTCGCGCGCGCCAGCCGCTACGGCCAACTCGTAACCCTTGCGGTTAGGAACAAGCACGTTGAAGCGCGACGCAGACGCTTTCTCTAGGCCATAACCCAGCACCTCATCCGTACCCGCCATTTGCGGCACTGCTTTTGGGGAGACGAAACTGCCCGCCTCTATCGTCGATACGCCGCAAGCAAGCAAGCTGTCCATCAATTGACATCGCTCGGCGACGGTCAGATGCTTGGGCTGTGCCTGCAGACCATCCCGTAAGCCCACTTCGTTTAAAAAGACTCTTGAACTCAAGCTATTACTCCCTCAGATCTAAGCGCGGCAATTCGCGATTCAGAGTACCCAACGTGGCTCAGAACAGCGCTGGTATCCGCACCAAGACCTGGGGCGGCTTCATATCGATCCT
>JAUHWV010000071.1 GCA_030427335.1 Gammaproteobacteria bacterium
CAGCCAGTATCTCCAGGATGGCCTGGCCCACTACATCGGCTTGGGCATAGGTTATATTGTGGTTTCCACCATCAACTGTGATCGCATGCAGTTGGGGTACGTCATCGGCCATCTCGGCCAAGCCACAGTAGGGAACCACTTGATCGTCGGTGCCCCATATGGCGCTCACGGGAATGTCGGTTTTGCCCACCGTACGGTAGCGTTCCCCCATATTGCCCATGGGATAGCTTCTCAACGTTGAAAGTAGCGACTCCGTGTAGCCCTTAAAGTTGGCTTGCTCTTCAAAGAGCGGCAACATTTCTTGCGGAGCATTACCTGCCTCGACTTCGCTCGCGATCGAGCTCACCGCGTACCGGCGACCGAAGACCGTCGCAATCCAGTCTCCGATGAAGGGCTTGCCAAGCCACGACATACCGCTCTCGCCCATGTAGCCTGCCGGCGCTATCAAGATAAGTTCTTCAACGAGATCAGGGTGGCTCGCGGTAAAGTCAACTACGTTAGCGCCTCCCATTGAGTATCCAACCAGCGTCACGGGTGCGGTCAGTTTCAACTGCTCGATGATTTGGCTTAGCTCGAACTGATACAGATCACTGTTGTAATCCACATCAGGTCTATCCGAGAACCCCCGGCCAAAGTGGTCAAAGGTGACAACTCTAAAACCGGCCGCAGTGAGTTTAGGGGTAATTTGGTGCCAAACAAATTTGGGGGTGCTAAATCCGTGTACCAGAATTAAAACGCGTCCATCTGCCGGACCATCCGAGGTGTAGGCCAGTTTACCGAATTGGGTGTTGATCGTTTGTTCGCCGCGGGTAGATCTGATTTCATCATTCAATTTGCTTAAGGTGGTGGATGCACCGATGTAGGCGATCAGAGCAGCGATTATGAGTACGACGACTAATCCCAGTGCGACCCTAGAGATACGCTTTATCATAAAATTATCCCGTTTTTGTTGGCTTTTATTGTCATTATGTCAGTGCGGCGTAAGCCGCACTTGAAGTCAGTCCGATATCCAGACAAGCTCAATAATTTACGCTAAAGTAACCTTTCCTACTAATAATTCAAAGGTGCAAAATGACTGAAAGAGTTCTCATTGATGTGCAAGACCACATTGCCGTAGTTAGTCTGAATCGCGCTGACAAAATGAACGCCTTGGATCCCGCGATGTTCGAGGGTATCAACGGGGCGATCGATGATCTCGCTCAGCGCGACGATATTCGCGTGATTGTGCTTCGAGGTGAGGGGCGCGCTTTCTGTGCTGGTCTGGATCTGAGTAACTTCACCAATTCGGGATCAGGCCCATCCGATTTGTCTATTCGCACACACGGCTTAGCAAATACCTTTCAACAAGTAGCGTGGGGCTGGCGTTCACTTCCCGTTCCGGTGATCGCAGCGGTTCACGGCATATCCTTTGGTGGTGGGTTCCAGATTATGTCTGGCGCAGATATCCGCTTCATCCACCCCGACACGCGTTGCTCAATTATGGAAATGCGCTGGGGCTTGATTCCTGATATGGGTGGCTTTCCGCTCTGGCGAGGAAATGTACGGGATGACGTGCTGCGACAGCTCATCTACACCAATGAAGAATTTACTGGGGCGCAGGCGAAGGAAATGGGGTTTGCCACGCATGTGTCTGAAGATCCGCTAGCCGATGCCATGGCGTTAGCCCGCGTTATTGCAGGGAAAAACCCGGAAGCGGTGCGCGGCAGCAAAACGGTCTGTAATGCGATGAACGATGCAACTGACGCCGAGCTTCTGATGTTGGAGTCGACCGAGCAAGACCTAGTCATTGGTAAACCTAATCAGATCGAAGCGGTCATGGCTCAGATGGAGGGCCGTCCAGCTCGCTTTGGATGATCAGCCTTCTTGGCTCAAACGACTCCCGTGCTTGGTGAGTCGTTTGCTAAGCCTAAACGGGGTTTAACTAAAAAACCGATATCTAGTCTCGGTCGGTAGCAATGATTCCTGCTAGCGTTCGAGCTAAGGCTTTCTTACTTTCCACCTCCATCCCACGCGTGATCTGTATACGCTGTGCTTGTGGCGAGCCAGCGCCGTGCATTGACTCGGTAAGGTATCCCACCGCGTTGCGCCCGAGCGTCATATTCTCAATCAAACGCAACATACGTACGCGCTCCTCGGTCGATACGCTCGCGCGTCCGCGCAGGTATTTATCAAGTAAGTCACCTGTTTCCTCATGCTCAAAATCGGCTTGGGAGGGTAGGGTAACCATGATACCCCCCGCCAGATCTTGAGTGAGGCGCGAGATCTCATAGGGAAAGCGCGTGACGTTGTGTTTGCAAATGTTGGCTAACATGGGGTCGTTCATGTAGATGCCTGAGGCGAGCGGTTTGGCTTCATAAGACGACGCAATACCGGATGAATAAATGGTCTCGTTAAGGTGCGTCATTTCGACCAGTTTGTCTTTTACGTGGCTCGCGTGATCGGCGCCGTTGTATTCAGCGATACTGGCGGCGGCACCCACGAGAACATCGCCAAGGCCGGTCTTACATACGTAGCTTGCTCGGTGGTAGGCGGTAAAACGCGTGACCAGTTCCTGTGCAAATTCGTACTCGCCATCCATGAGTACGTGCTCCCAAGGTATAAATACATCGTCGAAGATGACCAGGGTCTCCTGCCCGCCGAACTGGGCGTTGCCCTTATCGATGTCGCCCGCCTCGAGCGCTCTTGTGTCACAGGATTGGCGCCCGTAAATATAGGTTAAGCCTTCGGCGTCCCCCGGCACCAATCCAATGACGGCGTAGTCGCGATCGGCTTCTTGCAGGTTTTGGGTTGGCATCACGCAAATCCAGTGGGAGTTTAACCCGCCGGTCATGTGAGCTTTTGCGCCTTTAATAAAGATGCCTTCCTCAGTGCGCCGCGTAACGTGCAGGAAAAGATCGGGGTCTTCCTGTTCAGCGGGGCGCTTGGAACGGTCACCTTTGGGGTCTGTCATACCGGCACCAATGATAATGTTGTGCTGCTGTGCCAGTTTTAAGAATGCCAGATAGCGCTGATGGTAAGGTGTGCCGTGCTTTTGATCGATGTCGAAAGTGATGGAGTGCAGCACACTGATGGTATCTAGGCCCGCACAGCGTTGGAAGCAGGTTCCCGTCAATTGTCCCATTCGGCGCTGCATACGATTTTTCATCACCAGATCGTGCGGCGATTCGACTATGTGTAAAAAGCGATTCACCTGCGCATTGATCAGCGGTGACCACGCGGTTGCGAGTTCTGGCTCTTGGATCGCAAGATCGTAGCTCATTCTTAATGAGTTGATTGACGGTCGGATAATAGGGTGGTCTACGGGCTCTTCGACACGTTCACCGAGGAGATGGACCTTCACTCCGCGGTCTCTCAAACTTTCAATGTACTCCTCACCGGTTGTGATCGGTGTGAAGCGTGCCCAGCGCTCGGCAGCCGTTTCGACTCTTTTTACGCCCATGGTAAACCCTCGTTATTGTTATGCACGTTGGCGGGTTTCAAGGCCTATCGTCAGCGCCTTTGTGAGGTTCGCTTTCGTGCGGTTTTACGTGTCAGCGAGCGTGGGATAGTATCGCTTTTTGGTGGCATTGCCCACCGAGTGTGGCGGTGCGCCACTCTGGTTTGTGTTGGCAATGTAAGCCTTTTGGCCCCGTTCGGTTTTTTCTCTACAATCGGAGTCTCACTCTTGCAGAATTGCCTTTGCTCTATGGAAACTGTAAACCCGCTACTATTTAGCTTTCGTCGCTGCCCCTACGCCATGCGGGCACGAATGGCGATTCACGCATCGGGTGTTGCCGTAGATCTTTGTGAAGTCGAGCTCAAACGAAAACCCGAGCGGATGCTAGCGGTTTCCCCGAAAGGAACAGTGCCGGTGTTGCAATGCAATCTGGGCGTACTTGAGGAGAGCCTCGATATCCTTTGGTGGGCTCTGCAGCAAAATGACCCCGACGCTTGGCTCGATTGCGATCGAGAGCAGGCCCAAAGCTTGATTAAACAGGCGGATGGCGATTTCAAATACTGGCTTGATCGCTATAAATATCATGTGGGTTACCCAGAGCAGCCTCCCGAGGCGTATCGAGAGCGCGCGCAGGCGATATTGCGCGAGTGGAATGAGCGAATAGGTTGCGCTGGGGAATTTCTGCTTGGCGAGTCTGCCTCCGTTGCGGATGTGGCTTTGTTCCCCTTTGTACGCCAGTTTGCCAACGTCGACACAGCGTGGTTCGCTCAAGCTCAGGGGCTAGATGCTCTTCGTGGTTGGTTGGATAGGTGGATTACAAGCCAGCGTTTTCAGGAAATTATGCAGAAAGATAATGCGTGGGTCGAAGCACGAGGCGGCAGTTTGATCACGTATTGAACACCCAGAAGACCCCGCGAAGCGCCAATTACGAGCATTCTAGCCGGTAAAATAGCTAATCGATTCGGATGTTACGGTACTTGAGTAGCAGTATCCCCACTAGAATGAGTGCCGGTATCGTCGAGAGAATCACCGTTGTCCAGCCAAACAGCGAGAGAAGGCTCCCGGCGAAGAGGCTGCCCAAAGCCGAGGTACCAAATACCGCGAACTCATTCAAACCCTGCGCTTTGAATCGTTCACTAGCCCGGTAGGTCTTAACCAGAAGCGTCG
Organism: Gammaproteobacteria bacterium; assembly: GCA_030427335.1. Taxonomy (GTDB): domain Bacteria; phylum Pseudomonadota; class Gammaproteobacteria; order Pseudomonadales; family Halieaceae; genus Aequoribacter. The sequence continues at coordinate 4,604 of JAUHWV010000071.1, forward strand.
TGCCCCCGACGAACATGAAATTCCAGCCAACACCGAGCAAGACCATCGACGCTGTGTAGTGCATGATCTCGTGACCACTGAGTGCGGCCACAAGAGTGACAACGTAGGCGAGTAATCCCGCCGCGATGATCGGTCGTTCACCGTAACGTGTGATGAGCCAGCCAGAGAACAAGGAGGGCACGTACATGCCGAGTACATGAGCGCGAATCACCTCAGCGGTATCCGCCACACTGTGGCCATCTACGACGTGCATCGATACCGGGGTGGCTGTCATGACATACGTCATGACGCCATAGCCGACCGTGCCGGAAATCACAGCGAGTAGGAACAGTGGATTAGACGCGATCTCCCGGTAGGATCGAATTTCCGCTTCCTCTTGGGTCGAATCATGTGAGTGCGAGACCTCAATTTTCAGGAAAAACAGCAAAACGGTCGCGCACAGGAAGAGGATCGACGCCATTTTTAATGCGCCAATAAAGGCGTTTGGATTGATCGTGTCTCCGCGGGCGATGAGCTCGGGCCCGACGATGGCACCTGCGATACTACCAACCAGTATCAGCGAGATAGCCAGTCCTGCTTTGGAAAGCTCGACACTCTCCGCGGCAGCAAAACGAAACTGGGCGCTGAAAGCGATCGTGATGCCGGTCGTGGCGGTCGCTAAACAGTAGAGCCAGAAGGTCTCTTTCTGGATCGCGATTTGCGCCAGCCACAGCGCAAAGGCTGCAGTGAGTGCTGCGCCCATAAAGCCCCGTTTGCGTCCGATTGCCTGCATTATCTTAGTCGCTGGGATAGTGCCGAGCGCGGTACCCAAAATCATCAGCGAGACAGGAAAGGTCGCTAAATTAGGTGTAGGACTGAGCTCGCTACCGACTATACCCCCCATCGTTACCGTGATAACCGAAGCAGAAACAAAGACAAGTTGCGCGCAGACTAGCAGGGCGAGATTACGATAGGCGAAGGGCATGTTGTGATGCTTGTGTTGTTTTCAATGCGACAGTTTAGCTCGAAATCAAACCAAAGGTTCAGCTATTTAGTAAATCATGTCGGGTGTATTATGAAAGCACCACAGGGAGGGAACGGGATGCTAATGAGTTCAATCAAAAAGTTATTGAAAGGGGGTTTGTCCCCGGCTCACGTTTGGATCACTGTCGTTTTGGGCATCCTGTTGGGCATGATTCCAGATTACAACGCCAGTTTAGGGTGGGTGTTTGTCTTGTTGCTGTGTTCTTCGTTGGTTCGGGTTAATGCCGGTCTGTTGGCGCTGTCGTTCATATTGGCGAAGACGGTGTTGCTGCTGTGCCTCCCGTGGGTATTTAAGCTTGGGCATGTCGCACTGTATGGCGCTTTGGGCGATGTGTTCATAAACCTGAGTCAATACCCATTGCTCGCATGGTTTGGTCTTGAGCGTTACGCCATGGTGGGTGGTCTGATCGTGGCCATGCCGCTGGCCTTAATCGCTGGATTTGCTGCGAACCGAGCGATTCAGAAAATGCGCCAAGCGGGCTTGGGCTTGCAATCGAGTCCAAAGTTCGATGCCTTCGCGCAGTCACTTCTCGGGCGCACGACCCTCACCTTAATGCTGGGTAAGTCCGCTAAAGAAGGTCTGGGTTCCGCACTCAATAGGGCGGTTCCTTTGTTTCGCTGGAAAGAGGGGATTATGGTTGCAGCCTTGCTTGTTGCACTCGTGCTTGGCTTAGCGCAATGGGCAAAGACTGGGCTAAAAGATTCCTTGCTCCCGATTTTAGAGCGCGCCAATGGCGCTACGGTGAATGTGGAACGGTTAGGCCTAGATCTGTGGACAGGGGTTCTCTCAGTTACCGATTTGGAAGTGGCCGATACGTCGGACCTGACGGTCAATGTATTTTCCGCATCTGAGCTACGAGTTTCACTATCAAGCGCGGCTTTGCTCTCAAAACGAATTGTCATATCTGAGGTCGTAGCGCGCCAAGCCAGTTCGGGCATGCCAAGAACAACGCCGGGCCAATTGGTCGGGCCTTTAATAGATCCCGCGACGATCGCAGCGCCCAGTAGTGACGAGATCGGTACTTACCTAGTAGAAGCGGAACGTTGGCTCGACCGCTTAAAACAAGTGCAGGATTGGTTAAAACGCTGGGAAGGGCGTATTCCCGAAGGGGGGCAGGCTAAGGCGGAGCTGGGCTCCCCGAGCTATGAAGAGTGGTTGCAGGATGAAATCGCCCAAAGTGGCTACACAGGTCTGTCCTTTGCTCCGATTGAAGAGCGCTATTGGTCAGCGCTGGCCCGGGAAGTTTCCGTAGATTCGATTCGCATAGCCGCTTTCGAGGGGAAAAATCTGACTTTGCTGGCGAAAAATGTGGGTTCTAACCCCGGGGAACTCGAAGTTTCCCCTCATATCGAATTAGGTTCAGACGACGAGTCAGTGAAGATGCTGGTACAACTCGACGAGCTGAGTGGTGCGGGGTCGAATCGTATTGAACTGACCTTTGGTGGATTGGATGCACAGAGTACCTTGTCTTCTCTGAAACCTTCGATTGCTAAACGAGTGAGCGGCGGTCAGATTGATCTCAACCTTGAGGGGCAATTCCGTTATGCAGATGAAGGTGAACTCAATTTGGATTTACTTGCGACTCTGCGGGATTCGACACTGACTATTCAGCGTCGTAGCGTCCAGGTCGCTGAATTTGGAGTGCCGGTGGCGGTGCAGGGTTCGTTTACAGGACCCAAAATTCGGGTAGACAACAAAGCACTGGAGGAGCAGCTCAAGGATATCGCTGGCGATGCGCTCAAAGAAGAAGCCAAATCTAAGGTGGAGGAGAAGATTAAAGATAAACTTGGAGATCGACTCAAAGGGTTGTTTAAGTAGCCGCATGTGGCTCTATAAAACGCTGAGATTCGGCTTCGGTCGGATGCTCTGTCGCTGAGGCTTTGTCACTGATACCAGAACTATGGCCTGTAATGTGGACTCGGTAGTTAGCGGTTAGTGGTTAGTGGTTAGCGGTTAGTGGTTAGTGGTTAGTGGTTAGCGGTTAGTGGTTAGCGGTTAGCGGTTAGTGGTTAGCGGTTAGTGGTTAGCGGTTAGCGGTTAGCGGTTAGCGGTTAGCGGTTAGCGGTTAGTGGTTAGTGGTTAGTGGTTAGCGGTTAGCGGTCTAAGCCCCCGGGTTTGTCTGAACCCAGTGAGACTCGCCAGAGCTCCTGAAGCAGTGTCTGGGTCGAACGAGAGGCTAACCACTCGTTTACTTTTGATACCAAAGCGCTGTCGGGCTGAATCAAAACGCCTTTTTCTTGGTAACTCAGCGCGTGTGGCAAGAAGAGGCAGAGCTCGGGAATCTGCTTTGTCTTCAACTGCGCTTCTATGTAATCGGTAAACATCACGTCCGCATTCTGGGATGTAAGTTCATCAAATATGCTTCGATTGTCGTTATGAAGCCTAATTGAAGCGTGCTTTAAAATACGCCGTGCAAATTGTTCATTGGTACCGCCTGGATTAACAATAACGCGTGTGTTGGCTTGATCTATGTCTACCAAAGATTGGAAGCGCGGCTTCAGCGAACAATGCCCCAAGGGGATTTTACCGCCCTCATGGTAAGGTGCGGAGAAGGCAGCTTGCGCTAAACGCTGGGGTGTAATGGAGATGCCGCTCATAGCGACATCAAATTTATCTTTGCGCAAGTCTGTCATCAAGGTAGGCCAAGAGGTGGGAATCCACTCTAGCTTGAAGCCTAGATAATCCGCGAGTGATCCCCCTAAAACAATGTCTATCCCCTCGAGTGAATCCGACCAGAGCGCGCAGGCGTCCGCTGCTGCGGAATTGGCTACGGTGTTAGCGACAGTCAGCGGTTTCGAATCATCGCAGGGGTATCCATCCAAATTAGAGAAAGAGAAAGGCGCGTAGTCGCCCGTCGTCCCGATTCTGAGCGTGCCCGACTGCCTAATCGTGGTTAAGATTGTGTCGTCGTAGCGGGGTTGTTCAGTCAGCAGAATTTGCAACGCAACAAATAGCTCATCTTTCAGTCGTTCAGGAAGTTCAAATTCGGCGAGCGTACTTTGATAAGCGGATCGGGGGAGATCAAATCCGGCGATCTTAACTTCGCTCAGGGCGCTTATAATGAGAGCTGATAGTCGGTTCAATTCTGGGCGTATCTGCTCGGTCAGCGAGGGTGCTGTCGGCCATTGGCTCGGAGGCTGCTGCCGCAGAGCCGTTTGCGTATCTCGCTGTATGACTTTGGCGGCCTCGATTTGGACCTGGAAAAAGCGTCGTGCCCGTTCGTGATCAAAGCCGTTCCTTTCTGCCTCGGTGGCTGCGTCTTCAAGCACCACGGCTTCTCGGGCGAGGTCTTCAATGGGTTTATCTTCGTGTAGCTTGTAAATGGCAACCAGCGGCATGAGGCGAAGGCGCTCTGCAATAAGGTCGAATAGGCGCTGAGACGCCGGGTCGTTTTGTGCTGCGGCCCAGTTGGGCGGTGGCACGATGAACGACAGGGCACCAAAAAGAAGTAGTACTGGTAACGAGCGCATGCAACAGAGCCTTTGTAATAGCCAGACAGAGTGTAACGTCTTGATAAGGTGCTGTCTTCAACGCAAAAAAAGCGGCCCGAGAGCCGCTTTATAAAGGTGTGAACGTGAAAGGGGTTTACTTGATGTCGAAACGATCTGCCGTCATGACTTTTGTCCAGGCCGCCACGAAGTCGTTCAAGAACTTCTCAGCACCGTCATTTGAGGCGTAGACCTCGGCGATGGCTCTGAGTTCTGAGCTTGATCCAAACATCAGGTCAACCGGTGTTGCTGTCCAGCGAACTTCGCCGGTTTTGCGGTCACGACCCTCGTAGATTCCGGCTTGCTCCGCAGGGCTCCACTTGGTCGCCATATCGAGCAAGTTGACGAAAAAGTCGGTGCTCAATGTGCCAGGCTGATCCGTGAATACACCGTGCTTTGCGCCACCGGTATTTGCGTCCAGTGCACGCAAACCACCCACAAGTGCTGTCATCTCGGGTACCGTCAAGTCAAGCAGGTTAGCTTTATCGATCATCATGTTTACTGGTGATGACCAAGATGCGTCGGTGTAGTAGTTGCGGAAACCGTCGGCTTTTGGCTCCAGAACCGCAAACGATTCAACGTCTGTTTGAGCCTGCGTAGCGTCACCACGGCCTGGCACGAAGGGCACTGACACCTCGTGTCCCGCCGCCTTCGCGGCTTGTTCAATGGCCGCTGCGCCGCCCAAGACGATCAGATCAGCGAGCGATACTTGCTTGCCATCTTTCGCTTTGCGGTTAAAGCTTTTCTGGACTTTCTCAAGCTGCTTGATGACCTTCGCCAGTTCTTTGGGATTGTTCACTGCCCAGCTTTTCTGAGGCTGCAGCGCTACACGCGCACCGTTAGCACCACCGCGCATGTCGGTTGCTCGGTAGCTTGATGCAGATGCCCACGCAGCGCGAACCAGTTCCTGGGTGCTGAGGCCGGTATCGAGGATTGCCTCTTTCAATGCAGCAATGTCGCTGTCATCTACCAGAGCATGCTCTACCTGTGGTATGGGATCTTGCCAGCTCAACACTTCGCTTGGCACATCACTGCCCACGTAGCGCGCGACGGGCCCCATGTCGCGGTGGGTCAGCTTAAACCACGCTTTTGCGAAGGCCTCTTCGAACTCGGCGGGATTCTCTAGGAATCGCTGCGTGATCTTGCGATAGCTCGGGTCCATTTTGAGCGACAAGTCAGTCGTAAACATGATCGGTGCATGCCGCTTGTCTGCCACGTGTGCGTCTGGAACCATGTTAGATGCTTGCCCATCGGCAGGCACCCACTGGATAGCGCCTGCCGGGCTGCGCGTCTGCACCCAATCAAAGGCGTACAGGTTGGTCAGGTATTGAGTTGTCCATTGTGTTGGGCTGGCAGTCCATGCGCCTTCTAAGCCGCTGGTCACAGTATCCTCTGCATTGCCTTTACCACACTTGTTAATCCAACCCAGCCCTTGCTCCTCAATTGCTGCAGCTGCTGGCTCGGGACCCACGCATTCTTCTGGCTTGTGTGCACCATGTGCTTTACCGAAGGTGTGTCCAC
>JAUHWV010000072.1 GCA_030427335.1 Gammaproteobacteria bacterium
ACTATTTTTGTAGAGTGCACACAGTACCTTACGGGTACTAAAAGTCAATTTGTGACCCATTTATGCGACTTCACTAAAGGTCTTACGAAAACTCACCCATCATGGTTTTCTTGCGCCAACTAAGCTATTGTTGTCCTTCACTTTAAGGGCATTAAAACGGATGCCAATTGCGCGTTCAGAACACCTTCCTTGGCACGCTGACACATTGAGCATTGCTGAGCTCCTCCGTAACGAGCCCGGCTTTGTGTTTTTGGATAGTGCTTCATCCAACTCCCCCTCCAGTCGGTTCGACTTAATCACGTGTCATCCCACGCTGGAACTCGTGTGTACAGATTGGTCTGCAGCGGGCGCGCTGGCCTTCTTAGACAAATGGAGCCAATCCTACCGCACAAGAGCGAATTCGAGCGAAAGTGACTACCCCTTCTCGGGAGGTTGGATCGCCGCCTTAAGCTATGATTTTGGCGAGGCTTTGCAGGGCTTAGTTCGAGATCAAGTCAGCGAACCGATCGCGCTTGCCGCATATTACCCCTGGGCTATTTTAGTCGACAAACACGCGCAGCAGACTCTTTGGGTGGACGATGGATCGCCACTGCCCGCTTGTATCGCTGCAATTAAGCAAGCTCTCCTGCAAGCTGCGCCCGAGCCGAATGCGTCACAGAATCAGAAGCCCGAAACGCGCACAGCAATGGGGTTTAGACCGCTCATATGCAGAGAGAATTACGCTGAAGCGTTTGCACGCATTCAGAACTACTTGCTCGAAGGTGACTGCTATCAAGTTAACTACGCACAGCCCTTGGTTGCTGAGGCGCCAGAGGATCCCTGGCATCTATATCTTGGCTTGCGCGCCAAAAACGCCGGCGAATATGGCTGCTATTGGCCGAAGATGGCGCTGGGAACCTTTCTGTCATTTTCACCCGAGCTGTTTTTACGAACGCGCGCGGGTCACGTTTTAACGAGCCCAATCAAAGGTACGGCGCCGAGGCATACAGATCCTAAACGTGATCAGGCTCTAGCAGCGGAGCTCTTGAACTCGAGTAAGAATCGAGCCGAAAACATCATGATTGTCGATCTGCTCCGCAACGATCTAGGCCGAGTATGCGAGGTGGGTAGCGTAGTAACCACAGCGCTCTGTGAGCTTAAAACGCTGCCAAGCGTTCATCACCTTGTTAGCCACGTTGAGGGGCAACTGCCGCCAGACTCTTCGCCCATAGACCTACTTCGAGCCGCCTTTCCCGGTGGTTCAATAACCGGTGCACCCAAACGCCGCGCGATGGAAATCATTGCGGAGCTGGAAGCGCAGCCACGCGGAATGTACTGCGGCTCGGTGGTGGCCCTAGGTAACCATGGGACCATGATAAGCAGCATCGCTATTCGCAGCATGACGATCAACAAAGGACTGGCCACGGTATGGGGCGGCGGCGGAATAGTCAGTGATTCTCAGGTCGATTCGGAATATGAAGAAAGCCTCAGCAAGCTGTCTAAAATACTAAGTTGAATATTCAAGGCCTGAGCCTTGAGACCCAAGACCCAGCGCGTATGGGCCTGCACAAGATTAATAGTGACCCTGTCATAGGGCCACGGCAAAGAAGAATGCGGCTCGGCTTACAGCGGAATGTCGCGTGAAGACGCGTTCGCGATCAAGCGTTTCAAGTCGTCGTATTCATCCACGGCCTCAAACTGCGGAAACTCGGCTTTGACATTCTCTGGCGCATGAAACAAAAACCCAACATCGGCCTCAGACAACATCGTGGTGTCGTTGTAGGAGTCGCCTGCCGCAAAAATGCGATAGTTCAGCGTATGCAACGCCTTTACCGAGGCGCGCTTTGGATCCTTTTGACGCAAATGATAATTTACAACCATACCGTCTTCGTCCGTTTCCAAACGGTGACAAAACAGTGTCGGCCAACCCAGTTGCTTCATCAGAGGTGCTGAGAACTCGTAAAACGTGTCACTCAAAATGATCACCTGGAAATGTTCATTAAGCCAATCGACAAAAGCTTTGGCGCCGGGCAAAGGTGCCAAGGTCGCAATAACGTCTTGTATATCTTTTAAGGTTAAACCGTTCTCTCTTAAGATCCCTAACCGATACTTCATTAAGACATCGTAATCGGGCTCGTCGCGCGTGGTTTTTTTGAGCGCTTCGATGCCGGTTTTCTCCGCAAATGCGATCCATATCTCCGGAATTAAGACGCCCTCTAAATCCAAACAAACCAGTTCCACTATCTTTCCTCTTTTAAAAAACCGCTTACAGGCGCGGCAACACCAGCCCGGCAAACAATCGTTCGAGCTGCTCTTTATTTGATGCATTCATCGCGTTACGCACGCGCTCTCGAGTTAGGTGTGGGGCAAATAATTCGATGAAATCATACATGAACCCACGAACAAACGTACCCTTCCGGCAACCAATTCTCGTGACACTGCTGTCGAACAAATGATCAGCGGATAAAGCCACTAAATCGGTATCAATCTGGGGATTGTGCGCCATGTGTGCGACTATACCGATGCCAAGCCCCAGACGCACATATGTTTTTATGACATCCGCATCCGCAGCAGTGAAAACCACCTCGGGCTGCAGCCCCGCGGCACGAAACGCGTCATCGAGCTGAGAGCGCCCAGTAAAGCCAAACACATAGGTCACGATGGGGTGCTCGGCAACATCTTGCAGAGACAGGCGCTTTAACTCAGCAAGCGGATGCCCTCGTGGCACTAAAATACAGCGATTCCAGCGATAGCAAGGCATCATTACCAGATTGTCGTAAAGCTCTAGGGCTTCTGTCGCGATAGCGAAATCGGCTCGCCCCTCTGCCGCCATCTCCGAAATTTGAATAGGCGTGCCCTGCTGCATTTGCAGCGTTACGCCGGGATATCGTTTGATGAACTGCTGAATAATGGGCGGTAAAACATAACGCGCCTGCGTGTGTGTTGTCGCGATAGAAAGCGTACCTTTGGTTTCGTCGGCGAAATCGCGCGCAGCTTGTTTTATACCCTCGACACGTTGTAGCACCTCGCCTGCCGCTTCGATAATTAATTGGCCCGCGGCCGTAATTTCGGTTAGATGCTTGCCGCTTCGCGCGAAAATCTCAACGCCGAGCTCGTCTTCAAGCATTCTTATTTGCTTGCTAATGCCGGGTTGGGAGGTAAACAAACTCTGCGCCGTAGCCGATACGTTCAAGTCGTGGTGCGCGACTTCCCAGATGTAGCGAAGCTGTTGTAGTTTCATATCGTACGAACTCAGGTAACTTATAACATTCTGCTTCGAAAGTGGGCCTGTGTCTACGAATTAGTTATAAGCGGCTCGCGATTTTTCGTAGCTCATAAAAAATATATTCATCCGACCCAATGCACGTCGCATAGGTAAACGCCGCGAATCTGGCGCATCGTGAGAATAGCTCACAAGTTCCAGCGGCAAGAACACACCTTTCCCTCTCAGTCGTTGAATACAATCGCTCTACTGGTTTGCCACGCCGTGCGGAACATGCCCTGTCGCGACGTGAGCGCTGGCAGAGGCACAATGCGAGGCCTGATCATCGAAGAACACGTCGGCCTGGTAGGCTTTTAGAAAAGCGGATTTATCCATACCGCCCAAAAAAATCGACTCATCTATACGCACATTCCATGCACGCAACGTCCGGATGACCCGCTCATGTGCGGGTGCTGAGCGTGCTGTCACAAGAGCTGTGCGGATTGGCGACTCAGACTCAGGTGCAGACTGCTGCAACTCATGTAGTGCGTTTAGGAACCCTCTGAAAGGCCCGCCAGACAGTGGCTGTTTTGCCGCCGCCCTCTCAGACTTTGTAAACGCATCCAAACCTTCTTGCTTGTATACTCGTTCAGCCTCATCAGAGAATAAAACCGCATCTCCATCGAAAGCAACGCGTAGTTGCGGGTGTTTAGACTCAGAGTTTCCGTGCGATACCAATGTCGCTGCGGCGACACCGTTGTCTAGGGCATAGCGCACATCTTCGGCCTCAGAGCTCAGGAAAAGGTGGCACCCAAATGCGGTAATGTAGCGCCAAGGCGCATCGCCTCCACAAAAGGCCGCTCGCGTGATCGACAAACCGTGGTGTTCTATCGAATTGAAAACCCGCAAGCCCGTATCAGCGCTGTTGCGTGAAAGAAGCACGACTTCGACTCCGGCATCGAAGCGTTGGTTCATAGACAAAAGTTTCTTTACAAAGCCAAAGGCCTCGCCCGGGGCAAGAGGTTCGTCTTCGTGTTCAATTTGATATGCCGCGTAGGCATCAAGACCGGATTCTTCGTAAACACGATGACTCTCGCGCATATCGAACAAAGCGCGAGAGGAGATCGCAATGACCAAACGCGGCATGCGCCCCTAGCCCTCGGCGCCAATATTCTTAAGCGTGCCTTTGGGCAGCACAGCGTGCACGTGAACTCGCTGGAATTTCATTTCTACTTTATCGGCCACCGCTAACACCATGTAGTTATCGTCTAGCTTAGCTACGCGGCCCAAGATACCGGACGTAGTGACGATCTCATCGCCTTTGGCCAAATTAGAGACGAGCTCCTGATGTTCCTTTTGACGCTTACGCTGTGGCCGAATCGCAATAAAGTAAAACAGCACGAACAGGCCGACAAGAAAGAAAATCTGGAATAGCTCACCACCCGGAGGCGGACCACCAGCTGATTGAGCGTGGGCTTGTGCAATAAAAAGACTCATTTTGGCTCCTTAGTTGAGTGTCAGTGCGATGCTAACGGCTACCCCAGTTACCGCTCTGTGCCAGTGCGGCGGGATAGGCGAATTATGGCACGGAGACGTCGGTAGGCAAACGCTATTTATCTTTTGGTTTTAAGCGAGTGCCCCCTAGACATTAAAAAATATTTAGATAACAATCCGCGACTGACTTTGCAATCCCTCGCGAGGAGAAAATGAAATGTTGGATCGCGTACTGCCGAGAACGCTGCTGGCACTCAGCAAAACCTATGAGAGAGCGGCTCTTGCGCAACTCCACTCTGATGGTCATGACGCCATCCGTTTATCCCACTTCGCGGTATTTTCTTACATTGGCACAGGTACAGTAAGGGTCTCTGAGCTAGCAGACCGGACCCAACAGACTCAACAAGGTATGGGTAAAACGCTGCGGGAACTGGAGATTCTAGGCTACATTGAGCGCGCGATTGACAGCACTGACCGGCGCGCCAAAGCAATCAAGTTAACGGAAGGCGGCTTGAAAGTGGCTAACTCTATCGCCAAATGCTACACGAAGCTCAAAAAGCAGCACGCGAAGCAAATCGGTCAGGACAACATGGACTCGCTATGCCGTGTACTCGATGAAATGGTTGCTGAGGCCAAAATCGATACACCTGCCCCCTTTTGGTCTAAGTAAATACCTGTCCCGAGACAAAATACGAAGCAAAGCTCACTACCGTAAAAAAACCGCCTAAAGGCGGTTTTTTTGTTACGGCACTGACCGGTATCAAACCGCCGTTGCCGGAGTACCAGCGCAGATACCACTAAAGCAAAGCGAGCACGTCGTCATGATGTGACTTCGTTTTAACCTTATCCATTACATGCGCAATACGGCCCTCTGCATCAATCACGAAGGTGGTGCGGAGAATACCCATATACTCCTTACCCATGAACTTCTTGAGCCCCCAGGCGCCGTAGGCCTCCGCTACAGTGTGATCCTCATCAGAGAGCAAGGTGAAGTTGAGGTCGTATTTTTCATCGAACTTTTTCAGGCGAGAAAACGGATCTGGGCTCACGGCTAGCGTTACGATATTTTTACTACCGAAGGTGTCGCGTGAGTCTCGGATACCGCAGGCCTGAACAGTACAACCGGGCGTCATTGCCTTCGGATAAAAATACAGAACCACGGTTTTGCCCTTAAATTGCGACAGCGTAACTGTCTCGCCATTCTGATCCTGCAAACTAAAGTCAGGAGCCTGTGTTCCAAGTTCGGGGAATGCCATTCTTCATCCTCTTCATTCGGTTTTGTTCGATTGAGGGGCTATGCCCCTTAAACTCGCTCTATCGCTTGGCTTTTTTAAAAGCGTCATGCTTTTACCTGTGAATAAAAAGTTCGCTATTCACTCGATGCCAGGCTTTTGTGTGTCTTGGTCGCTTAACGACAAAGTGCCGAGCTCCACCGACTCTTCGCCATCATAGACCTGATGTTGGGCCGGCACCTGCTTCTTATGTCTCGCTCCCAAGTCGCTCAGCCGGTTTATACGGCTGATTAGATTGCCTCGACCAGTCGAAAGTCGACTTTTGGATTGCAGCAGCGCTTCTTGTGCTTTACTAAAATACTTTTCCACCTCATCGAGCGACTCGACAAACAGCACGACCTGATCAAACAGCCGGCCCGCTTGCAAAGCTATTTCTTCTGCGTTTTTGTTTTGTTGTTCGTAGCGCCAGAGCGTCTGTACCGTTTTTAACGTCGCTAGAAGTGTGGTCGGGCTCACCACAATAACACCTCTATCGTAGGCACGCCTGAATAAATCCGGATCGTGCTCGAACGCACTCATGAAAGCCGACTCGATAGGTATGAACATCAAAACAAAGTCGAGTGTGCGGAGTCCGATTAGACTCTCGTAGCTTTTGGCGCCCAGCTCATCAATATGCGTGCTCACGCTGCGCACGTGGGTGGCAAGCGCTATTTTTCTCGTCTCTTCGTCTTCGGCGCTCACCACCTCTAGGTAGGCGTTCAATGACACCTTCGAGTCGATGACCACGTCTCGGTTATCCGGGAGATGCACAATCACGTCGGGCAACCGCCTTTGGCCGTCTTCATCCCTTAGGTTAACTTGAGTCTCGTATTCGTGGCCTTTACGTAAGCCCGATTGCTCAAGAACGCGCTCAAGCACTACCTCGCCCCAGTTCCCTTGGAGTTTCTTATTGCCCTTCAGTGCGTTTGTTAGGTTTTCCGCCTCGCTCGATAAACGCTGATTCATCTGCTTGAGCTGAGTGATTTCTGCTTGCAGTGTCGCTCTATCGCGAACCTGCTTTTCGTGCACGTCTTCGACCTTGGTTTTGAAATCCGATAGCTGCTGGCGTAAGGGGTTAAGCGTGTTTGCAAGCCCCTCTACCCCCTGTTTCTGGAACTGCTTGGACTTTTCCTCTAAAAGCTGTTGCGCTAGCACTTTGAACTCGGATGTGAGTTCTCGGCGAACGCGCTCAGTCTCTTGTTCAAACTTTGCATGCGCTTCAATTAAATTTTGCTTCTCAGCGCTTGCGACCTTGGCTTGGGTCTGCCAATCGTGCATTTCGCTCATTAAACGAGAGGACTCCGCCTGCAAATTCGCCACCGCGGCATTGGCTGACTCCAGCTGAGACCGGACTTGCCAGGAGTCTGCCGTGAGCTCCCTGATTCGAAGGCGCCCTTTTAACCATAAAACCAGCGAGCCGCAGGAGACGACTGCGAGTGCAGCAAGCAACCACTGGTCCAAAGAGAGCGCCACTAATCAGCCCGTTTGGGTGGTCGTACGACGGTATCGACTCTCATCGGGTAGCCCTTTCCCGATGCCCTATCATTGAGAAAGGTTTTCAGCGTCTCGGATACGACGGGGAAAGCGAGTTCCGACCATGGAATCTCATCTTCTTCGAAAAGCGCGGACTCCAAACTTTCAGGCCCTGCACCAAAGCGACCATCAACAAGATCGCATTTGTAAAACAGATACACTTGGTTGATTGCGGGAACGTCAAACAAGTAATAAAGCGCCAGATTCTCGACCTGCGCTCTGGCTTCTTCCCAAGTTTCACGAGCGGCGCCTTGAGACGTGCTCTCCCCGTTCTCCATAAATCCGGCCGGCAATGTCCACTTGCCGTAGCGCGGCTCAATAGCTCGTTTGCAGAGCAGAACTTTGCTGCCGTGTACTGGAAGACAGCCCACGATTATCCTAGGGTTGGTGTAGTGAATTGTTTTACAGTTTCCGCATACGTAACGGTGCCGGTCATCGTTCTCCGGAACAGTAAACTCTACGGCATGTCCACACGCGCTACAAAACTTCATAAAACACCCAAACAAATAAAGCGCCTAGTATAAAACGCTGGCGCCTTAAATGCATGTGACAAGGATCTTCAAGCTAAAGCGCGGTATTGTCCTTTATGAAACACGAGCGGAGCTACGTCTTCGTTGTTGGTGTATTCGGTAATCTCACCGATCAAGATATGGTGATCGCCGGCGGGAACCACCTGCACCAATTTCATTTCAAAGGTTGCCACCGCGCCCTGAATTAAGGGTACGCCGTTATCACTCGGAGCACTTTGCCCCTCTTGCAACACGTGATCTCCGGGCTTCGCGCACTGACCGCTCAAACCAGCTTGATCCGCGGCCAAGATATTGATGGCGTAGCGTTCCGTATTGCACCAGTGCTCGAACATGTCCGAATTATTTTGAATGCTCCACAAGGCCAGAGGTGGGTCAAGAGAAACTGAACTAAATGAATTGATTGTGACGCCCACTGCCTTGCCGGAACTGTTTGTGGCTGTGACGACACAGACGCCTGTTGCGAACTGCCCGAAGGCGTTTCGTAAAGCTTTCAAGGTAAACTCCTAACGATTTTTGTTGCCATAGCTTAGTCGATTTAGTAAACAAAGGCAGTCGCTTTTTCGTTTGCGGCATAGTCCATTTATAACAATAAGGAGCGGTTTAGTGTCCAAAGCGGTAGGACAAGCACCGGCATCATTACCTAACAAACACCTTGCGTTGATTTTATTAACGATCGTTTACGCATTTAACTTCATTGACCGACAAATCTTGGTGATCTTACAGGAGCCCATCAAGCAAGACATGGGTTTGACGGATGCGCAACTAGGGCTTCTGAGTGGTTTCACCTTTGCACTGGTTTACGTGCTCGCTGGAATACCCATTGCCTACCTCGCTGATCGGGGCAACCGACGCAATATCGTCGCCATTGCGCTCACGATATGGTCTGGCATGACGGCTATCTCAGGGTTAGCTAATAGCTACGGGCAACTTCTCTTGGCGCGAATTGGCGTGGGGCTAGGCGAAGCTGGCGGGTCTCCGCCTTCGCATTCGATGCTGTCCGATTACTACGCGCCGGAGCATCGCGGTAAAGCCTTGTCATTTTACTCAACTGGTATCTATATCGGTATTTTAATCGGGTTCGCTATGGGCGGTGTGCTAGCTGAGCAGTTTGGTTGGCGCAAGGCCTTTTTTATTGTCGGAATTCCTGGCGTGCTGTTTGCCGGTTTACTCGTGCTGCTACTCAAAGAGCCACCGCGCGGAATGTGGGAGCAATCGAACGAAACCCCGCAAAAAAGTGGCTTTAAAGATACACTGGTTTTTCTGTTGCTGCGGAAGTCTTTCTGGTTTGCAGCGCTTGGCACCGCGATGATGTCATACAAAAGCTACGGTAATGGCAACTTCATGCCTTCCTTTCTCTTCCGAATACATGAGTGGAGCCTGAGTGAAATTGGGTTTACGCTCGCCGTAGTATCTGGACTCGCGGGAGCTGCAGGTACCTTCCTCGGAGGTGCGCTTGCAGATAAATACGGTCAGGCGGATCAAAGGTGGTATGTTTGGGTGCCGATGTGGGGTGCCATTCTTGCACTGCCCCTTGGCGTTTACGTGCTGATTGCCCCCACAGACACCTACTTAATTCCGGCGATGATCGTTTCAACGATCCTTTCGACCATGTATTTGGGCCCGTGCATTGCGATAAGCCACGCCTTAGTGCCAGCGAACATGAGAGCGATGACCTCAGCCATCTTGTTTTTTGTGCTTAACATGATTGGGCTGGGGCTCGGCCCATTGATGACGGGTCTCCTCAGTGATTGGTTTAGTGCGATACACGGCGCGGTGGGCTTGCGTTACGCGATGGTGACGTCGTACGTGATGGGCTCGGGCGCGATTATCTTTTTCTTTATGTCTGGCAGGTACTTACTTAGAGATCTTGAGATGTTGCGCAAGGCCAGGGATGACTAAACCGGTGCAAACGTTTATAGCCATGCGCAACTTTTTTGGCTTGCTCCGAGTAATGGCCGCTATACGTTTTCTGTGCACATACTACCAAAGGCGTTTTAGTTTGAGGCCCCGCGAGCAAGGCCCCGATGAAGCGAACTCAATATATCCCGCGTTTTCGAAGGTTGGCCGTCATGCTCTCGAGAAGATCAAACATGGCCTCTGGATCTTGGCGCTTCATGGGTAGCAGATCCATCTCTGGGCCTTCGCCAACCGGGATTTCGCGTTGCCCAGCGAGTAAGGCACTCACAACGATATCCGCGCACTTGGCCGCAGGCATGCCGTTTTCGATCTCTTGATCCATGATACCGAAGGCTTCGCCATTGCCAGCGAAGGCATTGACGGATACCTGGGATTGAATGCTCCCGGGCGTAATGGTGGATACGTGAATGCCCTCGTGTGCAATTTCGCAGCGAAGTGCATCAAAAAAGCCCATTACGGCGTGTTTGGCCATACTGTAGCCTGTGCGGAGTGGTGCTCCAATCTTGCCGGCGACGCTCGATGTTATTGCGATGTGACCGCTTTGCTGGGCCAGCATGATCGGCAACACGGCTTTGGTTAGGGAA
>JAUHWV010000303.1 GCA_030427335.1 Gammaproteobacteria bacterium
CATGGCGACGCCCTTTAAGCGATTCGATAGCGCGCAGGGATTGGCATAGCGCCGTTCTCGTATCCTGCGGTATAAAACAAGGTTTGATGACGCCGTTGCGCGCCGGATCTGAACCTGTTCACGAAGCTCATTCACGTTGGCCGTGGACAAGTTATACAATTTGATGAAGAGTTCGTCCTTAACCGGCCGCGGTTTGGCGCTTCGAACGATCCAATCATCTAAACATCGTTGCCCCACCTTTGTGAGCTGATAAACGGTTTTATCCGGCCGGCCGTTTTGAACCACCAGGCGAGGATGCACGTATTGCTTATGGGTTAGGGCTTTTAGCTCTCGGTAAATTTGTTGATGCGACGCGTGCCAAAAAAAGCCCAAAGAGGTTTCAAACCGCTTGGCCAGCTCATATCCGGTCAATTCGTCATCGATCAAGGCGGTCATGATGGCATTCGCGAGAGACATGCTACGGTGGAAACCTTTTTACCCAAAGGAACTAGACTGATTATGCAATTTGTTGCATAGTGCCGCAAGACATTTACCCATGGAGTATTAATATGAGTTTGCCTGAGGTTCTAAAACAAGTAAAAATCCCCGCGATCGCATCACCTCTGTTTATTATTTCCAATCCAGATTTGGTGATTGCGCAGTGTAAGGCAGGCATGATCGGGTCGTTTCCCTCGCTCAACGCGCGCCCCATCAATGTCTTAGACGAGTGGCTCACTCGTATTAGCACTGAACTCGCGGAACACGACGCAGCCAATCCCGATTCACCCGCTGCACCCTACGCGGTTAACCTGATTGTGCACGGTTCCAACGATCGCCTTCAGGAAGATCTCGCTCTGTGCGTCAAACACAGAGTTCCCGTGATCATCACCTCTCTCGGCGCTAAGCCGGAAATCAACGAGGCGATTCACAGTTACGGCGGAATCGTTTTACACGATATCATCAACAATAAGTTTGCCAAGAAGGCCATCGAAAAAGGAGCTGATGGACTCATCGCGGTAGCCGCAGGCGCTGGCGGCCATGCTGGCACACTTTCACCCTTCGCGCTTATTCAGGAAATCAGAGAATGGTTCGATGGTCCGCTGCTGCTGTCGGGATCAATCGCTACGGGGGACGCCGTTTTGGCTGCCCAGGCTATGGGTGCGGACATGGGCTATATCGGTTCTGCTTTCATCGCGACCCAAGAGGCGAACGCGGACGAAGGCTACAAGCAAGCCATCGTTGATTACGCAGCCGACGATATCGTCTACAGTAACTTATTTACGGGGGTCCACGGCAACTATCTCAAACCCTCTATCAAGGCCGCCGGTTTGGATCCAGACAATTTACCCGTGAGCGATCCATCGGCAATGAACTTTGGGTCAGGCGGCAACACGGACGCCAAGGCCTGGAAAGACATTTGGGGCTGTGGTCAAGGTATCGGAGCCGTCAAGTCGATCGAAACAGCGGGTGAGCGTGTCGCCCGTCTAATCAAAGAGTACCATGCGGCCAGAGCGCGCCTTGCCGCAATGTAAAAAACGGTCAGTTAGACCAAAGGGGCGACAATGTCGCCCCTTTTTTTATTTGAGCCAGCAACAGTTCTGCGGTGGCCCAAGCATCAATCAAGGCATTGTGGCCAAGATAGGGGGGCAAACCGTAGCGCGAACGCGATTCCCCTAGTGTCAAAGCGCCAGCTTTAGGTATGTCGCTGGCACGAGTGATGCGCCTTTTTTCAATCGCCAGAGTGTCCACAAACTGCGGCCACCACCCCCCACCTAGCGCGGCTGAACAGGCTCGATTGAGAAAGGCCAAGTCAAGATCCCCATGATGGAAAACGGGCGTAGTCCCAGAACTGTCCTCAAAAAGCGCACGCAGGACATCACACAGCTCTGAGCCGTCTTGCAGTTCGCAATCGCGGATCATGTGAATAGTCGCGCTCTGCCCCACACTTGCATCCGACTGCACAATAAAATGACGCGCCGACGCCGCTTGAATGCATTGCTCACGCACTTGCACCCAGCCCATACTCAAAATACGATCGGTGTTGGGATCCAATCCCGTCATTTCGCAGTCGATCACGG
>JAUHWV010000304.1 GCA_030427335.1 Gammaproteobacteria bacterium
ACTGCACCAGCCTCCAAAGCCTCACGAGTAAGGCGTTGCATTTCAGCAATGTCCTGAGCCGTCGCGGATTCCTCGGCTACAGCGCGATCGCCCATTACATAGACACGTAAGGGGTCGTGGGTTACCTGAACCGCCAGATCGATACTGTGTGGCTTAGCCGCCAACGAATCCATGTATTCTGGCAAAGACTCCCAATCCCAAGTAAGGCCCTCAGCCAGCGCGCTACCCGGAATATCCTCAACCCCTTCCATCAAGCGGATGAGCTTGTCGTGATGCTCAGGTCGCACGGGCGCAAAACCAACCCCGCAGCTGCCCATAACCACCGTGCTCACACCGTGATTCACGCTCGGGCGCATGTCTTTGTCCCATGAAGCCTGGCCATCGTAGTGTGTATGAATATCAACGAAGCCGGGGGTCACAATACAATCCGTGGCATCGATCACATGCGTTGCCTCTCCAAGTTGGTCTCCAAACGCGACGATCTGGCCGTCTCGAATACCCACCTCTGAGCGATAAGGGGCCGCGCCCGTGCCATCTACGATCAAGCCATTTTTTATTATCGTATCGAATTTCATATATCCCCCAATAAAAATCGTATTGTCACGGATGCGGATACATTGCAGCCGATGACGATACCTCGCCACGGATGCAGGTGATCAGCTCCGGAACAATAAGTACAGACGGCTCCAGTATGAAATCAAATCGACAAGGTGAAAACCCTTTTTCGGGAATAAAAAAGGCCGCATAAAGCGGCCTTGAGGGGATTCAACATGAACCTTAGAAGTTGTACTTCAGACGCACACCCATAATGCGCTCAGCGTTACGGGGTACAATTTGGCTAAGAGCCGTTGCACCGTACAACGAAGACAGGTTAGGCAACGCGGTTACGTAGAACTCATCGAGCGCGTTATTAACGAACGCCGTTACTGTATAACGACCGTCGGTTGATTCAACGCCGGCGCTGAGATTCAAGATTCCATAAGAACCGAGTGCTGCCAAGGGATCTTGGGTCAAGGCAAAATTCACGTCATCCTGCCACTGGTAGTGTGCTCGCATGAATCCATCGAAGTTTTCATCTACTGAGAACCCGTAGTCCAAACCGACAACCAGTTTGAGGTCGGGCGAGTTATTCAGAGGCTTACCCGCCAAATCCTGCACGTTGCTACCGCCTGCGCCATTCGGCAAACAGCCCTGAGCCGCGGTTTGCCCTGTGTAGCACTCCGCTGTTGGGAACTCTTCGATAGTCGCGTCAGTCCACGAAGCGCCCACATTCAACAGCAGGTTCTCGCTCAAAAGCGCGGTTACATCAAGCTCAACACCAGAGGTCTCGAGTTCACCCACGTTATCCAGAGACAGTTCGACTGCGCCAGTATCGGGGTCAATCACACCACTCTGAGCTTGGAAACCTTCGTAAGTTACCAAGAAGTAGTTCGCGTTCACACGCAATCTACCGTCAAGGAAGTCACCTTTGATACCGAGCTCGTACGAATCCGAGTCCTCAGTGCTCACTGGGTTATCTGCTTGGAACTGGTTGAACGAACTAGTGGTGTTATAAGCCTGTCCCTTGTAACCACGAGCATAGCTGGCGTAGAGCATCACGTCTTCGCTCATGAAATACTGGAGGGCCGCGCGACCTACAACAACAGAGTCGTCATCGGACCCAGAGAACGTACCACCGTTGATATAGTTATCAAAATCCACCTCGACATCTTCGGTCTGGTAACGCAAACCTGCAGTGAATTCCATCTGGCCGGACAATTTCCACGTGCCTTGGCCAAACACCGACATCGCCTCGTTACCCGCATAGGCCAACCAATCTGACTTAGCTACAGTTGTTCCGGGGATGAGAGGTTTACGCACGAAGCTGCGATCATAGTCAGACTGTGAGTACCAAAATCCAGCCACATACTCAAAGGTATCGGATGCCGGCGAAATAATGCGAATTTCCTGTGTTACTTGATCAATTTCGTAAAACGAGTTTTGATCCCAAGAGCTACCAAACAAATCGGCCGCTCCGTCTAAATCGGTAAGGTTGGTATACTCCCA
>JAUHWV010000305.1 GCA_030427335.1 Gammaproteobacteria bacterium
CGGGGCCAGGCTTTAATGGAGACCATGAACGCCTTTTTGAGCGACTATTTCAAGCTGACTCTGCTCGAACTCGGTCGGCGGGCGGCCGAGGGTTGGGGCTCGCAATCGTAAAGTCAATCACTGAGGCTCATGGTGGTCAAATTAGCGCCCACCGCTCTGTTCTTGGCGGATTGGCTCTCGACATCTCTTGGCCTAAGGCATGAAGGCATGAAGGCATGAAGGCATGAAGGCATGAGTTTAATTATCGTTATTGAAGACGATCTTAAAATCCAAAGCCTACTGGTGGACTATCTCCGTCAGGATGGATTTGCAACAGCCGCTTTTTCCGACGGCGATAAGGCAATCAAAGAGGTGTCGAGCCTGAATCCCGATCTCATTTTGCTCGATGTCATGCTGCCCAATACGAATGGTTTTGACGTTTGCCGAGCCATCCGAGCATACTCAAACGTACCCATACTCTTTTTGACAGCACGTATAAGCGAAGCGGATCGCTTAAGGGGGCTTGAGCTGGGTGGTGACGACTACATCTTAAAACCCTTCAGCCCGCGCGAAGTGGTGGCTCGGGTGAAAGCAAATCTGCGACGACTCGATATGGATCGAAAAGCCAGCTCGGGACCAACGGGCGGATTTCACATAGATCGATCTCGCTTAATTGCGCTAAATGAAAATCAAAGCGCATCCTTTACCCAAGTCGAATTCGAGTTACTCTGCACGCTATTCAATCACCCCGGACAATTGTTCAGTCGTGATCAATTGATTGATCGGATTTATTCTGACGGCCGTGTGGTGAGTGATCGAACCATCGATAGTCACATCAAGAAAATTCGGAGTAAACTGGATGCCATGGGCGAAGCGCAGAGAATCGAAGCCGTTTATGGCGCCGGCTATCGCTACAAAGAAATAGAAAAATAATCGCTGCTGTCCATATTCACTGCACATTTTAGCTCAATAATGACACTTAGATTGGACTCCCCCAATCAAGAACTAACTACCGCAGGAGAAACACCATGAAGATCAAACAACTTATCAGTGTAGGACTGCTTTCACTCGCTGTGAGCGGCACGGCCTTTGCGATGCACCATGAGAAAGGTGAAGAGCGTGATGGCGGCCGGCACCTAGAGAAAATGGCTGAGCATCTTCAGCTTAGCGACCAGCAAAAAGCGTCCGTCGCTGCCATCATGCAGGAGCAGAACGAGAAGCGCAAAGCACTGCAACAAAATATGCAGACCCAGCGAGCTCAACTGCAGGCAGAAACACGGGCTCGCATGAGCGAAGTGCTAAGCCCTGAGCAATTGAAAAAAATGGATTCAATGCGCGAGGAGCGTCAAGAAGAGAGGCTCGAGAAGTTGGAGAAGTGGAAAGAGAAACGCGAGAAACACAAAGATCGCTACTAAATCGCTTTTGCAACAGACCACGTTCTAAGGCGCTTCCCACAAGAGGAGCGATTTAGGCGCGGCAACCAAAGGCCTGAGCTCGGCAAGTAACCGGACTCGGGCCTTTTTTATGTCATGAAATTGACGCGTTTTACCGCTAAGCTTAGCTTTCTCACTTGAATGGAGAACCGCTATGTCTAGCCCCGCTCTGAAACGCCGTACACTCGTGAAAGGTATGACCGCCACCCTAGGCTTACTGGCGCTGAGAGGCTTTACCGTCCAAGCCGAAAACCCCGTGCACTTCACACACGGGATTGCCAGCGGCGACCCCCTGCAAGATCGCGTTATTTTATGGAGCCGAGTGATTCCAGGCTCGGGCGAACACCGCGAACTGACATCTCAGTGGCAAGTTGCAAGTGATGCCGCTTTCAAGAAGATCGTCAGTCAGGGATCGGTCGCAACCGACCAAGCGCGAGACTATACGGTTAAAGTCGATGCACAGGGCCTTAAGCCAGGAAAATCCTATTTCTATCGTTTTATTTGCGATGGCGTAAGCTCTCCCCTCGGAAGGACCAAAACGCTACCAAAAGGTAAGGTACGCGAGTTTCGAATGGGTATCGCGTCTTGCTCTAACTACCCACAAGGCTACTTCAATGCGTATAACGATATG
>JAUHWV010000306.1 GCA_030427335.1 Gammaproteobacteria bacterium
CGAACTGGCGCGAGCCTATATTGGTCAAGGCAATTGGGAAAACGCGAAACGCAACTTGAAACTGGCTGCGGATATCGACCCAAAGAACGCGGAAGTGTTCGAGGCGTTTGCGCTTGTATATCAGAGCACAGGTGAGCTCGACGCCGCTGAGGAAAATTTCCTTAAATCACTGAGTCTGAATAGTTCGTTGTCTAGAGCGCGAAATAATTATGCGGCATTTTTGTTCGCTCAGGGGCGCTTTGCGGAGGCCGAGAAAGAGCTGGAGATCGTCGTGCGTGATACGCTTTACAGTGGTCGTCCGCAGGCGTTTACTAATTTAGGGCTGTGTCGCGCCCGCTTGCAAAAAAGCGATGCGGCCATCGAGGCGCTTGAACGTGCACTGACTATGGAACAGCGCAATCCGCTTGCTCTCTTTACATTGGCTGAGCTCTATTACGAACGCCAGTTGTTTGCCAAGGCTCAGCAGTTTTACCAAGCGTATCGCAATGTAGCTCCTTCGCCGACGGCGGCGGCTCTATGGTTGGGGATTCGGCTTGCTCGCAGTTTAGAATTGGCTAACGAGCGTGCCAGTCTGGAGCTGGCTTTATACAATATGTATCCCAATTCGGCCGAGGCACGAGCGGCCAAGTCTCTCTCGGATTCAAGCGAACGTTAAACCGGAGTTAAAGCGATGTTTCAAAATCCGATCAAGCGCAGGCAGAGTCGAAAGATATTCGTGGGTAATGTGCCGGTTGGTGGCGATGCTCCGATCAGCGTGCAGAGCATGACCAATACCGAGACCTGTGATGTCGACGCGACGGTGCGACAGATACAGAGCATAGCGGATGCCGGAGCCGACATCGTTCGCGTATCCGTTCCAAGTATGGAAGCGACAGAGGCGTTTAAACAGATCCGTGCTCGAGTAGACGTCCCGCTGGTAGCAGACATTCATTTTGATCATAAAATTGCACTGGCGGTTGCGGAGTACGGCGTTGATTGTTTGCGCATTAACCCAGGCAATATTGGGCGTATGGAAAAAGTGCGTGAAGTGATTCACAGCGCGCGCGATAAGGGAATCCCAATTCGGATTGGCGTGAACGCCGGTTCTTTAGGTAAAGAACTGCAGCGTAAGTATGGCGAACCGACCGCTGAGGCTCTGGTCGAGTCGGCAATGAATCACGTAGACCTGCTCGATAAATTCGACTATCCCGATTTTAAAGTCAGTGTGAAGGCCTCTGATGTATTTATGGCGGTTGATGCCTATCGCCTTCTTGCAACGAAGATCGATCAACCGCTGCACCTGGGTATAACGGAAGCGGGTGGGTTCCGAAACGGCACCGTCAAGTCGGCAATTGGGCTTGGCATGCTCCTGATGGACGGTATAGGAGACACGATTCGAATCTCGCTTGCAGCGGATCCAGTGCAAGAAGTGAAAGTGGGCTTCGATATCCTAAAAAGCTTGAAATTGCGCAGCAACGGCATCAACTTTATTGCCTGCCCGAGCTGTTCGCGTCAGAACTTTGATGTGATTGCGACGGTGAATGAGCTTGAGTTGCGTCTTGAGGATATTCGCCAGCCCATGGACGTCGCCATTATCGGATGTGTTGTGAACGGTCCGGGAGAGGCGCGTGAGGCGGATGTTGGATTAACGGGAGCCTCACCTAATAACCTGATTTACTTGGATGGAAAACCCAACCATAAGGTCAGCAACGAAGAGTTTGTTGATCACCTTGAAAACGTGATTCGCCAGAAAGCCAATGCCCTCGCCGAGGCGCGTGCTCAGGCCGATTCAGCCCTTATTGTCAAAGCGTAGCAGACACAGGATTCGCCAGTGAAAACAATCCAAGCCGTTCGCGGCATGCCCGATATTCTTCCTGTACAAACACCGCAGTGGCAGTGGCTCGAGGGCAAAGTACGAGCCTTGGTTCAGTCCTACGGTTTTCAAGAAATCCGCTTGCCGATTGTTGAGTCCACAGCACTCTTCTCGCGCTCGATTGGCGAGGTAACAGACATTGTCGAAAAGGAAATGTATACCTTT
>JAUHWV010000073.1 GCA_030427335.1 Gammaproteobacteria bacterium
TAAGCTATCTGACCCTCACAGGGTTTTTACACGAAGAGGTAGATCGCTTTTTCGGTAACGACTTCCTTCAAGACTCACACAAGTGGGTTTCGGACGCGCTGATCATAGCGGCAGGAATTCACGTTTGTGGGGTGCTGATTATGCAGAGGCTGACCGGAATCCCACTGATCAAAACGATGCTCATCGGCAAGCGAGAGATCCCTGATCAGTAGGCAATAATCACCACGCCTGCGACGCTCTCATCGGGTGCCAACCACGGTGCGACGCGCAAGTTTACCTCGATCGTCTCGCCTTCTTTATCTACATACCGATACTGACCGTGCTGCTCACTTCCATCGATCGCGCGATCAACGAGCTGCTGAATAGGCCGCCGCATTTGCGGGAATAGCTCACGATGATCCCGGCCGATCAAACGTTCGGCCGGAATATTGAATTCACTGCACCAATGCTGGCTTACCGCTAAGTGGCGGTAGTTCCTATCAAGCATCGCGATCGATATGGGGGCTCGCGACATCAGCAGGGACAAGGCGGCATCGCTTTGCGCGGCGCTCCACTGTGAATTCAAGCCAAAGACTTGCGAGATGGCGCGCTGTTGAATCACACGCAGATAAAACCAAGTTAGAACAATCCCCAGCAAAATATCACCGAAGGCAAACAGCAGGATCGTAGGCAAAGCGATGCGCGAGACCTGTTTATCGAATTCCGCTTTGGGTATGTGGATTGCGAATCCACCTCGCTCGGATAAAGCGTATTGTGAAAATCGCTCGCGGCTGGAAATAACCGCGATCGACTCTTCACCTGTAAGCAAATTGGTCGCCAGCAACAGCGAGGGCGCATCAACCCAAGGAGCGGGCTCGTATGCGAATTCGTCCGGATGCTTCAAAGCATTATCAGGCGAGAGTTGAAAAGCAAAGGCCTGAGCAGGATCTGGATGTTGAATATAGTAGCCATCTGCCCGAAACGTGTAGATCCGACCGCGCCCCGGAAACGCGCTGGTAATCTCCGAGAGAATTACATTCGCATCGTAATTTATCACCAGGAAACCCCAGACTCGGCCCTCCGCATCCCCCAGTACCCGCGAACCTCTTATAACCGGTCTAATAGGGCTCTCTATTTGACCGCTCTCCACATTCAGGTCAATTTGCGTCCAGTAAATTTCACCTGGGGGCATATCGCGTAAGGCCTTTACGTAATAACGATCGGCTTTGCTTTGGCGTGCTTCCTCAGGCGCTACCAACACCCGATCCGAGGCACGCTCGGCACGAATCCACTCATCTGCGCGCTCATTATTTAAGATCACGCGCATCTGCAGAATACGCGGTTTACTCAACATAAAGCTTACTAAGAGGCTCTCATAGCGCTCACGCAATTTGGCGGCCGAGTCACCTGTTTCCGGATCGTTGCCACCGGCATCTTCAGCGCGCTTTAAGGCCGCTAATTCTTCGATATTAGAGAAAAAACGAAGCTCATCATTCGTGACCAAGAATTTTTCACGTGCCACCTGCTCCGAAGCTCGGATCCCAGCATTGATCCTAGCCTCTACCGTGGCCGCGACTTCGTTCTGAGTATGGCGCGTGACGATATAGGCCACAGTGACCAGCAATACCACCACGATCAGCACCGCCGCCGCTATAATCCAGCGGCGCTCTGGCAAGTCAGGTAGTGTCAGGCTGTAATGCTCTGGAAAGGTCATCGTTTTAGGGAAGGCGCCTCGCCCTTATTAATTTGAATTGGAATTCAATTTTCACAGGC
The DNA here is from genome assembly GCA_030427335.1 of Gammaproteobacteria bacterium. Taxonomy (GTDB): domain Bacteria; phylum Pseudomonadota; class Gammaproteobacteria; order Pseudomonadales; family Halieaceae; genus Aequoribacter. The sequence goes on from JAUHWV010000073.1 coordinate 1,753, forward strand.
CTACCCTACCAAAAAAGCGATTCGATTTCGCATTAAGAGATGTTAACGTTTAAGGCTAACCTCAAAAAGCGAGACGCCCCAATGCCGAGCCATGCCCTTTACCCTAAGTTGTTTTCGCCACTCGATCTGGGTTTCACGCAAATTTCCAATCGCGCCGTCATGGGTTCCATGCACACCGGGCTTGAAGAGGCGGAAGGCGGATTCCCCCGTATGGCCGCTTATTTTGCGGAGCGCGCCGCCGCTGGTGTGGGCATGATTATCACGGGCGGCATTTCGCCCAACGAGGAGGGCGGCCATGGCGCCAAGCTGAGCAACGCCACAGAAGCAGACCAACATAAACTGATTACAGAGGCCGTGCACGCAGCAAACTCAGACACCAAGATTTGCATGCAAATACTGCATGCAGGGCCCCTAGCCCCGCTAGATCCAGTGGCGCCCTCCCCCGTTCGATCACGCATATCGCCAGTTACACCCAGAGAGTTAGACGCCGACGGAATCCAAAAACAGCTTTATGATTTTGCCAACTGCGCGAAGCAAGCTCAGATTGCGGGCTACGATGGTGTCGAAATCATTGGCTCGGCGGGCTACCTACTGAGCACGTTTTTAGTCGAAAAAACCAACCGACGAACCGACGAGTGGGGTGGATCGTTCGAAAACCGCATGCGTTTTCCAGTCGGAGTGGTAAAACAAGTGCGTGCAGCGGTGGGTGACGATTTCATTGTCATCTTTAGAATACCCGCCATGGACATGCTGCAGGGCGGCATGTCAAAAGATGAGGTAGAGACCCTAGCGTTGGCGATACAGGACGCCGGCGCTACCATTATATCGACCCACTTTACCTGGCATGAAGCCATGGTACCGACGATCTCAACCCGAGTTCCCCGTGCCGCATTTACTCAGGTTACCGGGCGCCTTCGGAAAATTCTGTCGATCCCGGTAATTACGTCTAACCGCATTAACACACCAGAAGTAGCGGAAGACGTGCTGGTTCGGGGCGATGCTGATTTGGTTTCGATGGCTCGCCCGATGCTGGCAGACTCTCAATTTGTCGCGAAAGCGCGAGACGGCAAGGCAAACGAAATCAACACCTGTATTGCATGCAACCAGGCGTGCCTCGACCACACATTTACCGGCCAAGAAGTGAGCTGTTTAGTGAACCCCAGAGCCTGTCACGAGACCGTGCTTCGACCGCAGCCTGTTATTGAACCCAAACACATTGTAATAGTTGGCGCGGGACCCGCGGGGCTGTCCTATGCTGTGACAGCCGCAGAACGCGGGCACCGCGTCTCCGTCTACGAGGCGCGCGATGAAATCGGTGGGCAGTTCAACCTAGCAAAACGAATTCCCGGGAAAGAGGAATTCGAGGAAACCATCCGCTATTACCAAGTGATGATGCAAAAATACGGAGTAGAACTGCACTTGAATACCCCCGTAAGCGTTGAGGATATAACCGCACTCAAAGCAGATCACGTCGTCATTGCCAGTGGGGTGGCCCCCCGCCACCCAAATATACCGGGCATTGATCACCCGAAAGTCGTTGGCTACATGGATGCGATCTTAGGCCTTAAACCCATTGGTGAACGCGTTGTCATTATTGGCGCTGGCGGCATTGGCTTTGATACTGCGGAACTCGTATCGCACGCGGGTACATCGGCGGCATTGGATATCGAGGTGTTCGCACGAGAGTGGGGCGTTGACTTCGCAAACCACCCCCGCGGCGGCGTAACGGGTGTCGAGCCCCAAGTAGAAACATCCGGTCGCGACATCACCCTACTGCAGCGCAAGACCAGTGCTATCGGCAAGGGCTTGGGCAAAACCACAGGCTGGACGCATCGTATCGCTCTGGATCGACGAGGCGTAAAAATGATTAACGGCGTGGATTACCAGAGGATAGATGACGAAGGCGTTCATCTTCTGCGCGACGGCCAACCCATGACACTCCCCGCTGATACGGTGATTATCTGCGCCGGCCAAGAACCGGTGCGCAATCTTTACGATGAGCTCAAAGACCAAGGAATCTCGACCAGCTTGATCGGCGGTGCATTTGAATCGCACGAAATCGATGCGAAACGCGCCATCAAACAGGCGACAGAGGAAGCCTTAATCATCTGAAGCAGGCGCGTTTGATGGGCGGCGAGCCGGCATGCACGAACTCGGGGTATAAATTGGTTACTGGTTACTGGTTACTGGTTACTGGTTACTGGTTACTGGTTACTGGTTACTGGTTACTGGTTACTGGTTACTGAGAGCTGAGAGCTGAGAGCTGAGAGCTGAGAGCTGAGAGCTGAGAGCTGAGAGCTGAGAGCTGAGAGCTGAGAGCTATTTTGTGGCAGCGTGCGGAATAAATCGACCCAGAAAAGGAAGTCGTTAAACTGCTAGTAGGGCACAACCAGAGCCAAAGATTCTTTGACCTGCTCCATAACGACGTAGCTGGTGGATTCTTGCACCCCCGGCAGCGCAAGAAGCGTATCGCCAAGCAATGCGCGATAGGCGGCCATATCGGCAACGCGGGCCTTAATTAAATAATCAAAGTTGCCTGAGACCAAATAGCACTCTTGAACTTCGGGCAGTTCAAGTGCCGCCTTTTTGAAATCTTCAAATACGTCCTGCGCAGTCCGATTGAGCCTAATCTGAACAAATACAACCAGACCCGCGGCGAGAGCATCGGGATTGAGTATCGCTTGATAGCCCCGAATCACGCCCTCCTGTTCTAATTTTTTGACACGTTGTTTGCACGGCGTAGTAGACAAACCCACTTTGCGTGCGAGTTCCGCGAATGAAATTCGCGCGTCGCGCTGCAAGGCTCGCAAGATATTGCGATCAATTTTGCCGATGTCCTGTAAACGACGCATAACCCACCCGCTAAATAAATAAATTAAAAGAACCTATTCGACTTAAATATCTCATATAAACAGTCGGATCAGCTATTAATTCATCGAAAATATTAAAAAAAAATATCTCACAAAATCTAGAATGATTGCTTTTAAACACGCGGAGTGCGCAACATGAAGGTCGGTATCCCAACGGAAATTAAATCAAACGAGTATCGCGTAGGTATGACCCCCGCAGGAGTCAAAGAACTTCGCCTTAACGGACATGAGATCGCAGTGCAATCCAACGCAGGGGCCGCGATCGGTTTTAGCGACGAAGACTACATAGCGGCTGGGGCGACCATCCTTGAAACGGCTCAAGCCATATTCGATTACTCGGACATGATTATTAAAGTAAAGGAGCCGCAAGCAAGCGAGTGCGCAATGCTGCGCCCTAACCAAGTCTTGTTTACCTATTTGCATCTAGCGCCAGATCCTGAACAGGCTGAGGCACTCATCCAATCGGGTGCCACCTGTATCGCCTATGAAACCGTGACGCAGGCGTCAGGAGGGTTACCCCTGCTCGCACCCATGAGTGAAGTCGCTGGTCGCTTGTCGATTCAGGCCGGTGCTACTCATATGCAAATGCTTCACGGTGGTAGCGGGATGCTTTTGGGCGGTGTACCAGGTGTCGAACCGGCTAAAGTTTTGATCATTGGCGGCGGTGTTGTCGGACTCAACGCCGCCAAAATGGCCATTGGTCTGGGTGCTGATGTCACTATCGTAGACCGCTCGATCGACAGACTGCGTCAACTGGATGATATCTTTCAAGGGCGTATCAAAACGCTCTTTTCTACAGCAGATACGATTGAGCGAGAGGCACTCAGATCGCAGTTGATTATCGGAGCGGTTTTAATACCGGGCGCATCAGCGCCTAAATTGATCACACGAGAACTGGTTGGGCGACTGCCTACAGGCACGGTTATGGTGGACGTCGCTATCGACCAAGGCGGTTGCTTCGAGACCAGCAGACCCACGACTCATCAAGATCCCACCTACGTAATCGATGGCGTGGTGCATTACTGCGTTGCGAACATGCCGGGCGCGGTAGCGCGAACTTCCACGCTCGCCCTGACCAACGCGACCCTACCGTTTGCGCTGGCCTTAGCGAACAAAGGCGCCTTTGATGCGCTCGACCAGAACGCACATCTTGCTGCAGGGCTGAATGTGAACGCCGGTTTAATTACGAATACAGCGGTAGCCGAAGCACTGGGCAAACCCTTCACGCCTTGGCGTCAAAGCTTTACTGGAACCAGTGTAGCAGCCTAACTCAATCGGTCATTGAGTCAGTCCGGAGCCAGGTATATGGACGGGCGCGTGAAGGTTTATGTTTGAGTCGGCGGCTTGCCTCTCTCGCGAGTCTGGTCTGGTCTGGAATTCACCGCAACCAACTTTGAGTTCGAGGAAGCGCTCAAAAAAAAAGGCCGGCTGTCGTGAGACAACCGGCCTTTCCGAATCAACGAATTTAACCTTTGTTCGTTACCGTGACGCTGTAGAAAGTGGTTGAGCCACTCACCTCGTTGCCGACGATCAGCATGGCTTCACCAGTCGCGCTATCAGCGGCAGGCACGAATTTGATCGACTCAGGGCCCAAATCCAAGCCTTTAGCACCCGCTAAGGTAGCAGCTTCAACATCCGCAACATCGAAGTCTCGGTTGTTGATGTACTGCACAAATTCGGCCTGCTCGGGGTTACTGATATCGTAAACCGCGATACCACCAACGCGCTCTAATCCAACGAAAGCGTAGGTTTTACCTTCGATTACGCCGATTTCAATCGCTTCTGGCTCTGGACCTTTATCATCCGAACGATCATCACCCGAACCGTTTTCGTCGTTAGTCGAGTTGAAATTCGCAATGCCCAGACGATTGGCCGTAACCGATTCAATGCTGTTACCTGAGTTATAAACGCGCTCCCAGGTATCGGTATTGTAGATCGAGAACGAACGTCCACCGAACGAATGTAGAGATTCATAGACACAATCTGCCGCATCGGGCTGGCCGGTCGTAGCCAGAGACGCGCAAGAACCGCTGGTACCGAGGTTCGTGATCACTTTTAAACGGCCTAATTGCTCATTGTCTTGGAAGTTAGCAGGTAGGCGTGCAAGTAAGTCACCACCAAAAGCCGCCGCATCGATATCTTTGATTCGGATCTCATCTAGGTAGTGGAAACAATCACCCCCATCAAAATCAAATCCGCCTTGCACAGTACAGTCTGCCGCATCGACCGCGTCAGTGAGGTACTCTCGTCCATCGCCCTCGTTCGCAGTAACCAAATAGGTCACGCCGTTGTAGCTGTAGCTTGCAATCGTATCGGGCATTGGCGTGCCAAAAACAGGCCAAGTGCGAATATTTACTGCGCCGTCTCGGTTACTTGCGTCTAGCTCATTGCCGGGAATCGAGTGATCAATTACGCCAAGGCTTACGATCTGGGTTGCTTCCAAGCTGGCCAAGTCGATGACTGCAATCGCGCTGTTCTCTTGCAGTGCAACGAAAGCCTTGCTTGAGTCGGCACTCACAGCAATATATTCAGGCTCGAGGTCGGCCGCAACGGAACGCGATTTAGCGGAGATGCGAACACCCTCACCCACCGTTTTTGAACCACCCGCGTTGTAATCAGCGAACGAGATCTGCGTGACGTCGGCTTCAGTTAGATTAGCCACACCTGCAGTCATATCGACAGCGGTAACGCTACCTTCTGGGTCAACCGAATAATCGCCGTTGGGCTCACCCTCATTTGCAACCAACACCATGCTGCCATCAGGTGTGAAGGTAACCATGTCAGGCAGAGCGCCGGTTTGAAAGGCTTTATCCAAGAAAGTGCCGTCGGTCGAGTAAAACGCAAGGTAGCCGTTGGCTTGTTTGTTGGCACCTTGAATCACTACGGCGAGTGTTTCGCCATGCACAGACACGCTATTCGCTTCAGTCAACGTACCGGCCGCCAAGCCCAACAGATTCTCGACATCTTGCGCGACATTGAGTGTCTTAACGGGAGCATCAACACCCTCGTTAATAAACGCAGACGGCGCCGTTGCATCAATGATATCCACCGTTTTCTGAGCCGCGTTTACAACATAGGCATATTTAAGCTGAGCATCGTAGGCTACGATTTCCGAGGCCGACTCATCGAATAAACCCGATGTGAAGGATCCTAAAACACTGAGCGCGATAGTAGAATCCGTCGCGTCCTGACCGTTAGCGCCATCCGCGCCATCCGCACCCGTAGCGCCAGCCACACCCGCCGGGCCTTGAGGACCAGTAGCGCCGTTCTTACCATCATCGCCACTGCAGCCTGCCAATAAAAGCGAAGCGCCCAATACGGCCACACCTAATGTTTTGAAACGTTTCATAAGATCTCCATCGAAGTTCGAGTAGTCCACACACGATGGATTCTTAAGATTAAATTTGGATGGCAGTGATTTGACGCTTTGCTGACATTTTTGTGACGGTAATTGTCACAAAACCTCTTGCAAGCTTTTGCGTCACGACGCGCAGAGGCGTATTCTTGCGCGTGTTTCAACGCAAACGGAGACCACCATGCGAACGAAAACTCTTGCGGCTCTCGCCCTGTCGAGCGCCATATTGACTGGCTGCAGTAAAGCACCCGATCCTGCAACGGACGCCATCCCCATGACAGATAACCCTTTGCTCTCTGAGAGTGAACTCTACCTGCAGTACCCACCATTCGATTTAATTAAAGATGAGCACTACAAGCCCGCTCTAGAGCAGGGCATGCAGGAGCACATCGCCGAGATTGAGTCCATCGTGAGCAACCCAGAAGGACCTACCTTCGAGAATACGATTCTGGCGCTCGAGAACGCAGGTGGCACTTTAGCCAGAGCATCTCGCGTATTTTACAGCCTGGCCTCGGCGCACACGAACGACACGATTGAGGCCGTGCGCGCCGAACTCGCACCCGCGTTATCGGCACACAACGACGCGATTCTGCTGAATGACGCCCTCTTCTCCCGTGTTAAAGCCGTCTACGACGCTCGTGAGTCACTGGGCCTCGATGCTGAATCTTTGCGCCTGATTGAGGAAAACTACAAGCAGTTCGTATTGTCTGGCGCAACTCTCAGTGCCGAGCAAAAAGAGCGCATGAAAGAAATCAATGCGCGCCTCGCGGTACTCGGAACACAGTTCAGTCAGAACGTGCGTAACGAAGTAAATGCGAAAGCGATTATCGTTGACAGTGCAGAAGAGCTCGACGGCTTGAGCACCAACCAGATCGCTGCGGCCAAAAAAGCAGCCGAAGCACGAGACATGCCCGATAAGTGGGTTCTTCCGCTGCTTAATACGAGCGGTCAGCCTCCACTTGCCAGCCTCACCAACCGCTCTTTACGCCAGCGCATCCACGAAACCTCGTTGGGTCGTGGGTCTGACGGCGGTGAGTATGACAACACGGCGATCATTTCCGAAGTCATGAAACTGCGAGCCGAAGCCGCACAGCTCATGGGCTTTGCCAACCACGCTGACTACCAGCTACAAACACAGACCGCCGGCTCAGTAGCGGCAGTAAATGAGCGCCTTGCAGGTCTCGCGCCACCAGCAGTCGCAAACGCGCGCCGCGAGGCGGCCGACTTGCAGGCGATGATCGATGCCGAAGGCGGCGACTTCGAGTTGGCTTCATGGGATTGGGATTTTTATACCGAAAAGGTCAGTGCAGCCAAGTACAACTTTGATGGCGCGCAGTTGAAGCCCTACTTTGAAGTTAATAACGTACTAGAGAAAGGCGTTTTTTACGCTGCTGAGCAGGTCTTTGGCATTACCTTCAAGCGCCGAACCGATTTACCCGTATATCAAGAAGACGTTCAAGTTTGGGAGGTCTTCAACGAAGACGGCTCAACACTTGCACTCTTCATTCAAGACTTTTACGCGCGCGAGTCGAAGCGCGGTGGTGCTTGGATGAACGCCTACGTACCGCAGTCGCACGCCGATGGCACCAAGCCCGTCGTGGCTAACCATCTCAACATACCCAAACCCGCCGACGGCGAACCGACCCTGCTAACCTGGGATGAAGTAACCACTATGTTCCACGAGTTCGGCCACGCTTTGCATGGCATGTTCTCAAATGTGCAATACCGCTCTCTCGCGGGCACATCAGTGCCACGCGACTTCGTTGAATACCCATCGATGGTGAACGAAATGTGGGCGGTATGGCCCGAGGTACTGAAGAACTACGCGGTACACTATGAGACGGGTGAACCCATGGACCCCGCGCTGCTAGACAAGCTCTTGAGCTCTAGTCAGTTCAATCAAGGCTTCGCTACGACCGAGTATCTCGCTGCTTCATTACTTGATCAAGCCTGGCATCAGTTATCACCCGAAGAGGTTCCACCTGCCGATCAGGTTATGGCGTTCGAAGCCCAGGCCTTAGCCAAGGCGGGTGTTGATTTTGCGCCCGTACCACCGCGTTATCGCACGCCCTACTTCTCGCACATCTTGGGCGGCTATTCAGCGGGCTATTACTCCTACATTTGGAGTGAAGTGCTGGATGCGGATACGGTTGAGTGGTTCAAGGAAAACGGCGGTATGCTGCGTGAGAACGGCGACCATTTCCG
>JAUHWV010000074.1 GCA_030427335.1 Gammaproteobacteria bacterium
AGCACCAAAGTTAACGCCCGCCTTACCCAACACAATAACCGTACCGCCCGTCATGTACTCACAACAGTGGTCTCCCGCGCCTTCGACAATCGCATGCGCACCGCTATTTCGTACAGCGAAACGCTCGCCGGCCGTTCCCGAGGCATACAGCTCACCGCCCGTCGCACCGTATAAACACGTATTGCCGATGATGGCAGCGTCTCTCGCAGCAAAGGCACTGCCTTTGGGTGGATAGAGCACCAACTTCCCGCCCGCCATTCCTTTACCGACGTAATCGTTAGCATCACCTTCCAGATACATGTGTAAGCCGCCGGCATTCCAAACACCAAAGCTTTGACCGGCTGTGCCGCTAAGCGTGATCTTCAGCGGCGCCGACTCCATACCCAGGTTGCCATGTCGTTTTGCAATTTCGCCGCTCAACCGCGCGCCGATAGAGCGGTCGCAGTTACCAATGGTGTAGCTCAATTCGCCACCGGAAGCAGATTCAATCATAGCCAGAGAATCAGCTACCATGCGCTCTGCAAGCTCACCACGATCAAACGGGTCGTTGGACTCGACCTGACAAAATTGCGGCTGATCCGCTGCTGCAGGATCCACATGCAGAATGGGAGCCAAATCCAAATGGTTTTGTTTTGCTGTGGTGCCGGGCAAGATCTCAAGCAGATCGGTGCGCCCGATCAGATCTTCTAGGCGCGCTACGCCCAGTCTAGCCAACCATTCACGAGTTTCTTCAGCGACCATAGTGAAGAAATTCACCACCATCTCAACCGTGCCGTTAAAATGGTCGTCACGCAGACGACTATCTTGCGTTGCTACACCGGTAGCGCAGTTGTTCAAATGACAAATTCGCAAGTACTTACAGCCCAAGGCAACCATGGGTGCGGTACCGAAACCAAAGCTCTCCGCACCCAGAATCGCAGCCTTGATAACATCAAGACCTGTTTTCATACCACCGTCAGCTTGCAAGCGAACCGAACCGCGCAGACGGTTACCACGCAGAGTCTGCTGCACTTCAGCTAGGCCCAGCTCCCAAGGCGATCCCGCATGGCGAATCGAGGTAATGGGGCTCGCAGCAGTACCGCCGTCGTAGCCGCTGATGGTGATCAAATCGGCGTAGGCTTTGGCGACACCGGCCGCGATAGTGCCGATCCCGGGTTCGGATACCAACTTGACCGAGACGAGCGCGTCGGGGTTGACTTGCTTCAAGTCAAAGATCAGCTGCGCCAAATCCTCAATCGAGTAAATGTCATGATGTGGTGGTGGTGAGATCAATGTCACGCCCGGCACAGAATACCGGAGACGAGCAATCAAATCGTTCACTTTGCCACCAGGCAACTGCCCACCCTCACCGGGTTTGGCGCCCTGTGCCACTTTTATCTGAAGCACCTCTGCGTTAACGAGATAGTGCGGCGTCACGCCGAATCGACCGGACGCGATCTGCTTGATCTTAGAGCTTCGCTCTGTGCCGTAACGAGCGGGGTCTTCGCCACCTTCACCTGAATTCGAACGGGCACCGATTCGGTTCATCGCGGCCGCGAGTGCCTCATGTGCTTCCGGGCTTAAAGCACCCAAAGACATCCCGGCAGAGTCGAAGCGTGGCAGGATAGATTCGACCGACTCAACTTGCTCAAGCGAGAGCGGCTCCGCGGCTAAAACAGGCTTAAACAAATCGCGCAATGTCGCTACAGGGCGCTCGTTGACGAGTTGGCTATAACGCTTATAGGTTTGTCGATCACCGGTCGCAACAGCCTGTTGCAAGGCTAAAACAACATCAGGGTTGAATGCGTGGTACTCCTGCCCATGCACGTACTTTAACAAGCCCCCTTGAACCAGCGGTTTACGCGTAATCCATGCTGTGCGCGCCAACTGCACTTGATCGTGCTCTAAATCTTCGAAAGACGCACCGCTAATTCGGCTGGCAACACCTTTGAAACAACGATCTACCACATCAGATGCGATGCCTACCGCCTCGAATAATTGCGCACCTCGGTATGAACTCACAGCCGAGATACCCATCTTCGACATGATCTTCAGTAGACCTTTATTGATGCCTTTACGGTAATTTTTGTAGCAAATACTGGGATCACCCAAAATATCGCCTTTGCGGAGCAGGTCATCTAAAACCGAATAAGCCAAGTATGGATAAACAGCGGTCGCACCAAATCCCAAAAGACAAGCAATTTGATGCGAGTCTCGGGCGCTTGCGGTCTCAATCACCAAATTGGCATCACAGCGCAATCCCACCGATATCAAATGGTGGTGTATTGCACCCGTCGCGAGCATGCTGTGGATTGGAAGACGATCGGATGCAATATTACGATCCGAAATAATCATAATCGTCTTCCCGTCTCTTACCTCCTGCTCAACTCGGTCACATAACGTATCGATAGCTTGAGCCAAAGTCTGCTCAGAGGGCAGATAGGTGGCATCTATATCAGCGACCTCAAAGCCCGCACGATCTAAATTTAACAGGCGGTTAAACTTACTCTGCGATAACACAGGCGAACGCAGAATGATTCGGCGCGCGTGCTCTGGGCCTTCCGTGAAAATATTTTGCTCACGACCTAAATCCGTCTCCAAGGACATCACAATGGTTTCACGCAAGGGGTCGATAGGGGGATTGGTGACCTGCGCGAATTTCTGACGAAAGTAGTCATATAGGCTACGCGTTTGCTTGGATAAAACAGCCATAGGGGTATCATCCCCCATAGAGCCTACAGCCTCGTTCCCAGACTCCGCCAAAGGTCGGAAGACTTGTTCGCGCTCTTCGAACGTAACCTGAAACATCTTTTGATAGGCGTCGAGCACAGCAAGGTCGATACCGGGATCAACCTCACCCGCAAATGTGCCTTCGATTCGCTCCGAGTTCTCTCGTAGCCAGAGCTTGTAGGGCTTGCGTGTTTTTAATCGGTTATCGATATCCGCGGTGTGTAAAACTTCTCCAGTCTGGGTATCGACCATCAACATTTGACCAGGGCCAACACGGCCTTTGGCAACCACATCCTCTGGCTTGTATGAGTAAGTACCGACCTCCGAGGCAACCGTCAAAAACCCATCTCGCGTCTTGACCCAGCGCGCCGGCCGCAAGCCGTTGCGGTCCAGAAGACACACGGCATAACGTCCATCCGTTAAAACAATACCGGCTGGACCATCCCAAGGCTCCATGTGCATTGAGTGGTATTCATAAAATGCTTTTAAATCCGCATCCATTGATTCCAGATTTTGCCACGCGGGCGGAATCAGCATTCTCAGTGCGCGCGGCATGTCGACACCACCTGTCAGGAGCACTTCAAGCATGTTATCGAGACTTGAAGAGTCGGAGCCGGTGCGGTTTACCAAGGGTTGGATTGCGCTAATGTTGGGCAACTTTTCAGTTTCAAACAAAGCGGAACGCGCTTCAGCCCAGTTTCGGTTGCCTTCAATCGTATTGATCTCGCCATTGTGGGCCAGCAGTCGGAATGGCTGCGCGAGCGGCCACTTCGGTAGCGTATTCGTAGAAAAGCGCTGGTGGAATACACAAATACCCGTCTGCATCCGCTCATCACCTAAGTCTCCGTAAAAAACGGGCAGGTCTGAGGGCATGACCAGCCCCTTATAGGAGATGACCTTCGATGACAAACTGCAGATATAGAACGTAGCGTGCTGGTCTGAGGCTAGGGCCTTTTCAGTAAGCCGACGAGCAATGAGCAGTTTGGCCTCGAGCGATACCGCATTTTCATCGCTAGAGGGTGCCTCGATGAGGCATTGCTCGACTCGAGGGAGACTAGCGAGCGCGATTTCGCCGCAAATGCTGGAATCGGTCGGAACAAGACGCCATCCCAAAACCTTGAGTCCTTGAGCAGCAATAAATTGCTCCAAGGTTGCTCGCTCAGCTACAGCGAGGTCTATATCTTGGCTTAAAAAGACTTGGGCAACTGCGAAGGCGTCGGGCAGCTCCAGGTTTAATAGACGCTTGGCTTCGTCTTTGAAAAAGCTTGTCGGCATCTGGAATAACAATCCACAGCCGTCGCCCGTTTTCCCGTCTGCAGCGATACCACCCCGATGCGTCATGCACGTAAGCGACTCAATCGCGGTCTGAAGCAGACGATGACTCGCCTCGCCTGTCGTCTGGGCAATCAGGCCAAAGCCACAGTTGTCGCGAAATTCTTCGGGACGATATAAACCAGCGTTCATAGCATTTCCAACACAATTAGTAAGTTGCAGATCGTGTGCAGAGCACTCCCCGCGCAAGGCTCATGGGGCGCTTCTTCTTAGGGGGAAACGGATTTTACACGGTAGTTGCTATCACGACAAACATAGCGCCCCAAACTGGGGGTGAAACGGGCTAGATTACGCGATAATGCGGCTCAATTCCTGCTCTGTCACGTCACTCACAACAATAGCGGAACCCAAGCCTTCCAACAAAACAAAGCGCAATCGACCGTCCTGTACCTTTTTATCCAAGGCCATCAGCGACATGAAATCACCCAGAGACATATCGACTGGAGCACCTGTAGGCAGCCCAAAGTAGGATAACAACGCCTCAAGATCAGCGAGGTCATGCTCTGTTGCTGCGCCCCGTAAGCTTGACAGTTTCAGGGCTAAAACCATACCAGCTGCAACGGCTTCGCCGTGGAGCCAAGCCCCGTAACCGGAGAAGGTTTCTATGGCGTGTCCAAAAGTATGCCCTAGATTGAGTATCGCACGGCGACCCGATTCTCGCTCGTCACTGGCGACCACTTCGGCTTTTAACTCGCAGCTACGGGTAATGGCCTGCTTTAAGGCGACGGGATCACGATTTTTTAACAAACTTTTATTTGCCAACAGCCATTCGTAAAAAGCGCTATCCGCAATTAACCCATACTTTATGACTTCGGCCATACCCGCGGCGAACTCCCGATCGCCCAGAGTAGAGAGACTGCGCGTATCGATCAAAACCGCTTTAGGCTGATAAAAGGCACCGATCATATTTTTGCCCAGCGGATGATTTACTGCGGTCTTGCCACCAACAGAGGAATCCACTTGCGCCAAAAGCGTGGTCGGAACCTGTATAAAATCGACACCCCGCTGATAACATGCCGCCGCAAAACCTGTAATGTCACCTACCACTCCACCCCCTAAGGCGATGAAGGTCGTCGTACGGTTGTGCCTATCCGCCAGAACTTGATCGAAAATGGAGCCCAACGTTTCCCAGGTTTTATATTGCTCCCCATCGGGGAGCGTGACTACCGTCACACATGGCTTAGAAGCTAGCGCATCCAGTATCTGGCTCAAATAAAGCGGTGCAACGGTCTCATTTGTTACAACAACGACTTGGCCGCCAGTAAGGTGTGAGGCAAGCAAATCGCTGTCTTTGAGTAAATCTTCACCTATGTAAATAGGATAGCGCCGCTCTCCGAGCTCAACGTGAATGACGTCTGATTGATTCACTTGAATTCCTTAGGTATTAGACTTCGCTGTATTCGCGAGCGAGTTGAGCTGCAATGGTACGTGAATTTGCGCCGTCCGTCTCGATCACACGAGTAGCAACCTCTCGATACAAAGGATCGCGCAGAGTCATTAAGCGCTGCAGAACCGACCTAGGGTCATCAGTTTGAAGTAATGGACGCTTGCGATCATTAGCCGTTCGGCGAAGCTGCTCTTCCAGAGACGCTTTTAGATAAATGACATCAACAGACTTCAGAAGGTCGCGATTCTCCTCTCGCATCACGATCCCGCCGCCTGTCGCTATCACGCCGGCGCTCCCGTTCAGCAAGTCTCTCAGAACCTGAGTCTCTCGGTCACGAAAGCCGGCCTCACCCTCCACGTCGAATATCCAGGGTATATCGGCCCCGGTGCGCGCTTCAATCTCAGCATCGGTGTCCTTGAATGGCAATCGGAGCTTTTTGGAAACGAGCTGGCCAACGGTGGTTTTGCCGGCTCCCATAGGCCCCACTAATACAATACGCGGCATGACACCCCTTTAATCGAGTAAAGAATCCGCAAGTATACGTGGTGTGATAAAAATTAGCGTCTCTGTTTTTGTACGAGAGGTGGAAGTGCTCTTGAAAAACTGACCCATGATGGGGAGATCTCCCAATACTGGGACCTTAGAAACCTTTTCTAGATCTTCGGTTCGAAATACCCCGCCCAACACGATCGTTTCGCCGTTCCCAACCAAAACCTGTGTAGTCAGCTCCGTGGTATCAATTGTCGGAATGCTGCCACCGCCACCAGAAGGGACCAAATCGCCAATACTGTCTTGGTTGATTACCAAGTCCAATAAGATACGATCATCGGGAGTAATGTTCGGCGTCACATCCAACTGCAACACGGCCTCTTTAAACTGCGTAGCAGTCGCACCGCCCGCGGAGCTTTCTTGATAGGGAACCTCCGTACCGGACTTAATCGACGCCTTTTGTTTGTCGCCCGTAATCACCTTCGGCTGAGAAACAACTTCGCCTTTACCCACCGCTTCCAGTGCGCTCAGCTCGGCCGTCAGGAAAACATCGCGACTGGTGAATCCTACGGCGAAGCTACCTGATGGCTCTGCCACGCCTAAATCCACCAGCAGAGCGCCGGGGTAGGACACCGCGCTCGGCAAACCATCGATGATAGATTGATTGAGCGAGGTGACATTCTCAGTATCACCACTGATCGTTAAGGCGTTGCCTTTACCGTCAAAGTCGTTATTGGTATAGCCGCCGCCCCATTTAATACCCAGCTGTTCATCTAGGTTTGACTGTGCGATGACAATGCGCGCCTCAATCATGACCTGTCGAATGGGTATATCCACAAGATCGATCAAATTTCGGATTTCAGCCAGCTTCGCAGACGTCTCAGTCACGATCAACGAGTTTGTTCTAGGGTCGACGATAACGCTACCGCGCGCCGAAATCAGGGAGCCGCCATCTTCGCTACCCGCTGAGAATAAATCTACAATCTCATCGGCTTTGGCGTAGCGAATACGTATAAACTCGGTAGACAGCGGGGCCAGCTCGGCAATCTGCTTATTCGCTTCGATTTGCTGACGCTCGCGCTCTGCAATCTCGTCGGCGGGAGCAACCATGACCACGTTTCCAATCTGGCGCTTATCCAAACCGCGGGTTTTTAGCACGAGCTCGAGAGCCTGGTCCCAAGGCACATTCTGCAGCCGTAGGGTAATTCGCCCCGCTACCGTATCACTCGCTACCAGATTAAGCTCGGTGAAGTCAGCGATCAGCTGAAGCACCGCGCGAACCTCAATATCCTGAAAATTCAAAGAGATACGATCACCAACGTAGGCGAACTCATTGCGACGATCTTCAACCTCTTCGGGCGTTAACGCTTTAACGCTTAACACGTACTGATTGTCAGTTTGATACGCCAAATAGTCGAAGTCTTTCGCTGTCTTCAGGGTCAGAACGGCACCGAGTTCGGTGGTGTTCACATCTACGCTGTACACGGGGGTAGCAAAATCGGTTACATCGAAACGGCGCAATAAACGCTCGGGTACGGAGGTATCCTTGAACTGCACCTTAATATCACCCGCTTCAGAAAACACATTCACGTCAACGTCAGGTTCAGTGAGTGTTAAAATCAGGCGTCCCTCGCCGTCTGGCGTGCGCTGAAACTGAAGATCATCAATCATAGCCTCGACATCCAACACGCGCTCTACTTTGGAGATCAAGGCATTCGGATCAGATCCAGGTCTGACGTAATCGCTTTCACCACCCTCGCCAACTATGACAAAAAGCGAGTTCCCCTGTACTCGAGTTTCGTAGGGAACCAACTTAACGAGATTCACTACCATGCGAGTGCGCTCACCCGCTTCCACCAACATAACAGCCGTTGCGTTACCATAGGGGAGGCTAAATCGCCGGCGATCTAATGCGCTCTGGGTCCCAGGAAAATCCAGAGCAATACGAGCGGGTTTTTCAACGGTATAGCCTTTATAGCCCTCTGGAACCTCATCAAAATCAACACGAATTTCGAACTTACCACCCGAGCGCGAAGTAAAACTTAAATCCTGAATCACACTGGCTTGGGCGGGCACGACCAAAAGACACAAAAAAGCCACCAGGGCACACACTATCGCTTTTGTCATTTCCACTGAATCGCTCTTCGAACTCAGCATTTTAACCCTCTCCCATATTCAAGCCTTTCAAGGCGATAGAGCGCGGGCGTTCAACCCACCCGTCGTCTGAGCCGTTGCTCACAATTTCAACCACCGCGACGTAGGTGCCACTCATATCCACCACGCGCCCATGATTGCGCCCCATGTAATGGCCAACGCCCACGCGGTGTATCCCGCCCTCAGGATCTTGTATTAATGCCCAATCTATGTTGTCGCGCCGGATTGATCCCACCATCTGCAGTGACTCAAGCGTATATTGCTCAAGGAATTCTTTCGGTCGGTTAGGATCAGGACGCACCGTCGCCACCGACTGAAATAGCGCAACCTCCTGCACAGCGACAGGTCGCTCAAACGGGCTCCTGATGGTCTTTGCGCTGTATGCAAAAGCTTGATAATCCTTAAACGCTGGAATCGGCGCAATAATTCCCGCGGGGCGCGCGCGTTTTTCAGCCATAAATTGATCCAAGTCGCCATAGTCGTCATTGGCACAGGCGACTAAACCCAAAACGGAACACGCAACGATGAGCCTCTGAGCGATCCGCATCAGGAGTCCTCATCTCGATATCGATAGGTTCTAGCGATCATATTCATTCTAAGATCGCCTCCACCGTATACCATTTCAATACTGAAATCGTGCAACGTTACAATACGAGGCAAACTGGCCATCGACGATACAAAACTGCCCAAATCGTGATAAGAGCCCGAGGCAACTATCGCAATCGGCAACTCAACATAGAATTCTTGCGCTCTCTCGTCTTGCAGGTCGATACTGGCGATATCCAGCCCATTTGCCAGCCCCTTGTTCGTGATGTCCTCAAGCAAGCCGGGAACTTCAGTATCACTCGGCAACTGACTTACCAAGGCACCGAAGGAATCTTCCATTTCTGTCATTTGGCGCTTATACGCATCCAAATTAGCCGCTTGGAAAGCCTTTTGTTCAAACTCTTTTTTGCGATCAACTTCTTGTTGCTCGGCTCTAGCCAAATTTTGCTGAAGACCCTCAACATGGTAGGTGTAACCAAGAAATAAAACGCCTGCAAAAATGAGAACCCACAGCAACACCAAGATAGGAACAGGCCACGAGCCAATGTTATCGAGATCTAAGTCGTTGAGATCGAATTCCCTGAGAGATTTTAAGGTATCTTCAATCGCCATTAGCGCCTTCCCGCTCCATCAGGTTGGATTTTTACCGAAAGATTGAAGGTAGTGGCCTGCGGCCCAAATTCAGGTGCTGCGCGCACAGAATCCAGGTTCGGAGAAGAAAACCAAGCAGACGCATCCAAATTCCGCATTAGGCTCGAAACTCGGTTGTTAGATTCTGCAACACCACGGATATTAATGATGCCATCTCGAGAATTCAGGCTGGTATAGTAGACCCCGTCCGGTATGGTCCTAACCAGTTGGTCCATCACCCTTACGATGATGGGCCTGTTTCCCTGAAGCTCCTGAATAACGCGCATTCGATCCAGCAACTGGGAGCGCCGTTTCTGCAAGTCACGAATCTCGGCGACTTGTGCATTCAACACCGTAATCTCATTCGCAATATACGAATTACGCCGTTTCTGGGCGTCTATTTGTCCAGATATAACAAAGTCTGCAACCAGTAACAGCGCAATAGCAACCAGAGCAACAAAAGCAGAGACCAAATAAAATTCTCGCTTTTTTTGCTCTCTAAGCTCTTCCCGCCATGGGAGCAAGTTTATATTGGCCATCAGTCGAAACTCCTCATAGCCAAGCCGCATGCAACCATCATCGCGGGGGCATCACCCGCCAAACCAACGGCATCGACTTTCGACGAAATAGACATTTCAGCAAAGGGGTTGGCCACGGTAGCGGGCGTACCCAACTTATCTTGTACCAACGCGTCCAATCCATGCATCGAGGCGACCCCACCCGCCAAAATAATATAGTCAACGTCGCTGTATTGACTTGATGAAAAGAAGAACTGTAATGATCGCGCGACTTGTTGCACTACCGCGTCCTTAAATGGCTCCAGAACTTCCGGCTCGTAGTCATCCGGC
>JAUHWV010000307.1 GCA_030427335.1 Gammaproteobacteria bacterium
TTTGCGTGGTGTGATTGCGTCAAGAGAGCAACAAACCTACGCTCATATGCTTCGCAATCAAAGCTCAGGAGCGCTGCGCGCTGCTGCTGAAAGTGATGTGCTGATAAAAATTCCCGTGGGGGCCAGCATTAAAGAGGGGGACCCCATAGAGGTGATCCCCTTGAAAGCGCTCTTTTAACCCGCGTATTTTTGAAATACGAGTGACGCGTTGGTTCCACCGAAACCAAAGCTGTTCGACATGATTCGATTGAGCTCGATGTTGTCGATGCGCTTTTGAACCACTGGCACACCGTCTGCGTCCGGATCTAGGTTCTCGATATTTGCCGAGGCCGAGACAAAATTATTTTGCTGCATTAGTAGCGCGTAGATTGCTTCTTGAACGCCGGCTGCGCCTAGACTGTGGCCTGAGAGCGACTTAGTCGAATTCACAAGCGGTACTTTGGTGTTGGCGAACGCGGCTTTTACCGCTTTGAGCTCCTGAATGTCACCCGCTGGCGTGCTGGTGCCGTGTGCGTTGATATAGTCGATGGGGCCCGAGACGGTCGCCATAGCCTGCTGCATGCAGCGCATGGCGCCTTCGCCTGAGGGGGCGACCATATCGTAACCGTCGGATGTCGCGCCATAGCCCACGATTTCAGCGTAGATTTTGGCGCCGCGAGCCAGAGCGTGGTCAAGAGACTCAACCACGAGCATCCCACCGCCGCCCGCAATAACGAATCCATCTCGATCTGCATCGTAAGCTCGAGATGCGCGTTCAGGTGTGTCGTTGTACTTGGTCGACAGCGCACCCATTGCGTCGAAGAGGCTGCTCATGGTCCAGTGCAACTCTTCGCCGCCTCCGGCGAATACGACGTCCTGTTTGCCCAGCTGTATTTGCTCTAGGGCGTTGCCAATGCAGTGTGCACTGGTCGAGCAGGCAGAGGAGATTGAGTAATTAACCCCTTTTATCTTAAACGGAGTCGCGAGGCAGGCCGAGACGGTGCTACCCATGGTTTGCGTGACACGATAGGGGCCGACTCGCCGGATGCCTTTGTCGCGTAAGATATCGGCCGCCTCGGTTTGGCTCGATGCGGATGCGCCGCCAGAGCCCGCAATGATACCGGTTCGAATATTCGATACTTGCTCATCCGAGAGGCCCGAGTCTGCAATCGCTTGTTGCATTGCTATGTAGGCATAGGCGGCAGCGTCGCCCATGAAGCGAAGCTGTTTGCGGTCAATAAAATCAGCGAAGTCAATGTCGGGCCGACCCGACACGTGCGAGCGCAAACCCATCTCGATGTGACTTTGATCTATCTTAATGCCTGAACGGCCCTCATACAGCGATTGGGTCACCGCATCCGCTGAATTGCCTAAGCAAGAGACAATACCGAGGCCGGTAATAACTACTCTTTTTGTCATTATTTAGAAACTCTCGGTCGAGGTGAACAGGCCCACCTTTAGGTCTTTTGCTGTGTAAATTTCTTTGTCGTCTACCAGTAAACTGCCGTCTGCGATGCCCATCACCAGTTTGCGCTCAATTACGCGCTTCATGGTGATGCGGTAAGTGACTTTCTTTGCTGTTGGGAGTACCTGCCCGAAAAATTTAACTTCACCGGATCCCAAGGCGCGGCCGCGTCCTGGATTGCCTCGCCAGCCCAAATAGAAACCGACAAGTTGCCACATAGCATCCAGGCCAAGGCAGCCGGGCATGACTGGGTCGCTGGGAAAGTGGCAGTCAAAGAACCATAAATCTGGGTTGATATCGAGTTCGGCAATAATCTCGCCTTTGCCAAATTCCCCGCCCTTTGAGTTGATCGTTGTGATACGGTCTAACATGAGCATTTGATCAACGGGTAAGCGCGCGTTTCCTTCTCCGAATAAACGCCCGTAACCGCAATCGATAAGCTCTTCCTTTGAATAGGAGGATTGCGCTGTCATTAAATGTTCCAATTTCACGTGTTACTGTGGCAAAGCCGATGCCTTCTC